>WRLZ01000049.1 GCA_009777365.1 Candidatus Saccharimonadota bacterium
TGAAGCACCGCTCCGACACCTTGTAGGCACTGAGTTTCAGGATCTATTTCACTCCCCTCCCGGGGTTCTTTTCACCTTTCCATCACTGTACTAGTTCGCTATCGATCATTTACCATATTTAGTCTTGGCACGTGGTCGTGCCGGATTCAAACAGGGTTTCTCGTGCCCCGTCCTACTTGTGAAAACACATATAATGCCTAAGACCATTTCGCATACGGGGCTTTCACCCTCTCTGGCGCGCCATTCAAGCGCTTCCGCTATGATCTAAAGGTTTGTATCATTATCCATTCGTTACTAGCGATGGTTTTTATGCCGGGTAGCGGACAAGTCCGCCAACCAACATAAAAATTGTGTAAACACGCAACACCATTAAGTATTGGGCTAGTACCCATATCTATCGTATTTCTCTATGCTCCCTAAACTCGGGGTGAGGCGAGCCGAAAACGGCTCGCCATAAAAGAACGGGGGAGTGGCCAGGAGGAATTTCACCTTAATCGCGCTTTTTATTCAGTCGTTCCATACCGGAGCGCGATTTGTTGTTGGTTGAATCAAAAGAAAGGTTTTTGCTACGCTTATATTGTTCTGCGGTCCCAGACCGCAGAGCTCATTCTCGCGAATCCGAAATTTAATACAAGTACCACTCCCCTGTTGCAACTCTGTTTTTTGCATTTGCATGGCCATCGCCACAGCAGCGCTAACAGAGTTTTGCCTCACGACCCTTCCCCAAGGAATCGCGACGCTATATAAATTTACTGTGCCGGGGCTCAAAGGCCCTCGCAAAGCACAGAGAAATACGATAGAAACTTAAAAGGTTTAGACTGTTCCAATTTCGCTCGCCACTACTTTCGGAATCATTGGTTATTTTCTTTTCCTCAACCTACTAAGATGATTCAGTTCGGCTGGTTCCCGTCTCATTACCCTATGTGTTCAGGTAACGGCAACTTGGCATGACCCAAGTTAGGTTTCCCCATTCGGCTATCTCCGGATCAAATCTTGCTCTCAGATCCCCGAAGCTTATCGCAGAGTTCTACGGCCTTCATCGGTGGTAAATGTCAAGGCATCCACTATCAGTGCCCTTATGTACCTTTTTATGCATTGACTTAACTAGAAATTGATATTCCGCGCTTACGCGCTAAGAAAATTCTTCGTCGTCTCGGAAAAGAAAACAAGTTTTCTTTTCACTCAACTCCTCGAATTAACAATCTCTACTACCGTCAATTAAATTTCTTTCGTTGTCCAAATTGTTAAACGAATAAATTTTTTGCAAGAGACTCTAAAAACGTTCGTCCTCGCATATATCCAAACATTTTCAGAGGTTCATAAACAGAACTTGATAAAACTGCCCCAAGTATACCCCACCCCACCCCATAAGTCAACACTATTTTGTTCAATCTATAAAAATAATACCCAAGCCCCTAAAACCTAACTGTCGAAAATTCCTCCACTATCTTCTTCAGAACTGCCTCTTCCCTGCTTATCTCATCCACTATAATCCTCGAATACTCCGAATGCCCCACTATCATATCCGTATATCCCCCTATCATCTTCCGATGCTCAATCTCCGTCGCCACCTTGTCCCACCCCGCAGCGTTCTTCTTTACCACCTTATCCTCCAAGTCATCCACCACAATCAGCCTAGACGTAATCGCTTGTTTTGCCTCAAACTCATAAAAATATTTCTTCTGAGCAAAAAATATATCAACTGGAAAATTACGCTCATCCCCCCGTTTTCGCAAGTAAGCATCAATTATATCAACATGATATTTGCTCAGGTCTTCCCTCTTCTCAAGCAGCTTCCAATAAATCTTTCTAAATTTATCCAAAAATTTCACTACTTTGTTCCGTTCACAAAGCCACTTTTCTAGCGGGCTGACGCTTCGCATTTCCGCCTCACTAGCTGGCGCACTAAACAATATCCCAGTCGTTCTCGCCGCCATACCCTCATCCAATTTCGTCAAAACCTCATAAGCCAACTGCCCACCCAGGCCCATCCCTATCACCAAATATCGCGAAAACTCCCTCTTACTAATCTCTTCCGCCACCTTATCGCTAATATGCCCCGGGTTAAATTTATACCGCCCAAAATCAGCATAGCCTATTGCCATACTAGACACATCCCTCGCCAAATCCTTGAACACCAAATCAAACTGCCACATAGGGCTTCCGCTATGCACATCCGGCAAAAACAAGGCACAAATCCGCCCATCCGCCAACATCCCATCCTGCAAATACCTCCTCATTTCCACAGTGTTCGGCTCCTCCTCTTTCGGTGTCGGTGCTGGTGCCGGAGCAGGAGTTGGGTCGGGGGTAGGGGCCGGGGTTGGTTCAGGAGCCGACTCAGAAGCTGGCGCTGGACCTTCAGTCGCCGCGACTGGCTCTGGTGCCTGAGGCTCCGTCGATGGTTCCACCGACTCCGCCGCCTGCTGCTCTGACTGCCCAATCTGTGCTGGCTCATCCTGCGCCACTTGCGCTGTCGTCACCTGCACTGCCTCCTCTTGTGGTGTTGCTGCCTCGCCGGCAGAATCTTCGCTCATGTCTTCATTTTAATACCATTAGCGCAAAAAACAAAACTCCCTCCGGCTGCATGGTATAATCTTTCTGTCATGCAAGACTCCCTTGAAACCCCGCCCCAAGAATCTTTCCACAATCCCGAGCAAACCTCTGAACAAAAAACCACAGAAAATCACGCCAAAATACGGCAAATCATCCTAGCAATCATGACATTAGCCATCTTTGCAGGGATATTTACAGCCTGGCTCCACATCATGGACTACCTAACCGCCCCCCTACCACAGAATGACTCCCCGCGAATATTCACAACTCCATCATCAAATTGCGTACTCGAAATGGCAGACAGCGTGGACATCAGCATCAGCGCTTGGACAGACCTCAATGGCCAAACAAAAAACCGGATACTCCGCCAGCGCAAAACTACCGTCGCAGAATATTTCGCCCAAACGGGCGCAAAGTGCACAGAGGGAAACTACCAGCCCAGCGAGCACGCCTTTGGTCAGATAGAAAACGACAGGCCATGGATAGGAGAAGATGCCATCTGCAGCAGCAGCGACCCATTTGGAACAACCACCGTAATCAGCGGCAAAAGTGAGGAGAGCGCCTACCTCAATAACCCTCTAACACTATTAGCACACGAGACGCTATATTACGAATTGGACGATTGCAGCGAAGACCAGTACTACCAACTCGATAGCTTCAGCTACGACGCCACAAGTCGCAAATTCACACTGACTTATCTCGTCCCCAACTTCATCAACGACAGATTAGAGGACGAACCAATATCACACCTCCTAAACGGCATCAACGCAGTCGATATGGGATACTCATTCATAAACGTCTACGCCGCCGACGGCGCTGTCGCAAAGGGTGCGCCCGAACAGGTCTATCAGATGGCCAATTTTATACATCTGGGTGGCTCGTGTCAGATATCGGGCGGTTGCAATAATGGCTCCCCCTTCCAAGATTTTATGCAATTTGATGTGTTCAGCCTGCCCGCCACCATCTCAGCGAAACTATGGCACAAGCACCCCGCCTCTCCCTACATAAAAGCAGACTATTATTTTGACATTATCCTCAAACCCCGAACAACGACTCGATGATTTAGAACTTATAAAGATTTAGGAGTTTTACTCCTATAAAACGGCGGATAGTCACGTATAACCTGTCGCCCAATATCACTGTCCGCTGGGACCATATCTATCAATTCTCCTTTGCGAAGCTTCGGGACAGCAACAGAGGCAATACCATTAAATATGGCTTGGCGGTCACCTATAAAATCGACCACAATCAAAAAGCTGAATTCGCTATTTTTTTCCATTAACACGAGCCATGCACCTTTTACGTTCTTCTGCGATTTTAGGTGATTAACGATAGCCTCTTTCAGAACGGCAGGATTATTGGCGGGAACGCCAATATGTACTGCGGTATCTTTATCGGTCTTCCATTG
Source organism: Candidatus Saccharimonadota bacterium (assembly GCA_009777365.1). Taxonomy (GTDB): domain Bacteria; phylum Patescibacteriota; class Saccharimonadia; order Saccharimonadales; family Saccharimonadaceae; genus WRLZ01. The sequence continues at coordinate 3,962 of WRLZ01000049.1, forward strand.
ACTAGTCGGCCCAGCGTTGATGCGACCAATAACGTCCCTACGAACTGGGATATTGTGACTGTAAGGGTTTATAACGAAACCAACATTGTTCGAGTCTTTCAGAACCATATCGCTGATATCATCGTAACTGGTAATCATAGTTTGCTCGTCAGGGACATCCCGCCATTGCTTCAATGCTGGCCAATCGGTATATACCGGCAAATAAGTATCGCCGCTTGAATCAGTAAGACAGCTGAAGCTGATTTTGGTACCAGCCTGCAAGGTCGTCTTTTCTTCGACATCACCTAGTTCGGGGCGCGGCTCAATCGTAACCGGCGACAAGAACCTAGCGTTTTTCAATGCCTCAAAATAAGCATCTTGCGTGTCAGCGTTTACCTCTTCCTGAATCGCCTCCATCGCAGCAACAAGTTCAGAATTAGTAACTGGCGTATTGATATCCGACATAGTCTCCCCTCACAATCTTCATTATTAACTTTCAAATTATACCACAAGTAGAAGATGGGATTTTCAACATTATTTTCTTAACAAAAAGCTTCGGGCCTAGTCTTATGGGGCTGGCTATTTATTGCGTCAGCGCCAGCCGCCGACGCTAAATCATATTAGACTAAATTAGCGCACGGCCAATAAATCTTCAACTTTGGCAGCAAATCTAGCCTTGGACATTTGTTTATGTGAGCCAAAATTTAAATGTCGTATGCCTCCCTGTTCTATTGGCTCCCAGCCACAGATAAACCATTCAGTATTCTTATCTAACATATTGCCGCCCATTTCATAAGTGAAGTAACGCAAGTCACTACCATCGGACGCAAACGCAATAACCCTTGACTCTGTGGGCATATTGGCAAACTCTTCGCCAAACTCTACGAATACGACGTGATAACCAGTGGCCGTTTTTCTCGCGGAAAGAGTAATTGTTAGTTTTGTTGAAGGGATATTTTTCGACTTACATACTCTGCCCCACATGGCATCAGATATAAAGGTTTTCATATTTTTTGGGGACGGCAAGATAGTCTTCACAAAAAAGTCCCTATCGCCAAAAACTACGAGCGGTATCACATGTGCAGTCAGTTCGTAATTCATAGTACTCGTATTATAGCTCCCTTTTAGTTCATTGCCTCAATAGCGACTTTATGTGTCGTAGAAGCCTTTATCTTGGCGGAGAGATGGGGATTCGAACCCCAGGTACCACTCGCGTAGCACACACGCTTTCCAAGCGTGCTCCTTCAACCACTCGGACACCTCTCCCCACAAAAAAATCATACCAAATTACACCTTCCTTTCCCAGTCTCAAAAGACTATACTAAAAAATAATGGCGAATCAGGAAACTATCATCGAACTACAAGGCCTGTCCAAACGTTACGGCTTCGGCGACGCCGAATATTACGCCCTGCGCGATTTCGACCTCACCGTCAAACGCGGCGAGTTCATCATGATTATGGGCCCCTCCGGCTGCGGCAAAACCACCCTCCTCAACATCATCGGCCTCATCGACAAGCCCAGCTCCGGCCAATTCCTCCTCGGTGACCGCGACGTCTCTCGTATCAGCTCCCGCCGCCAAGCCAAATTCCGCGCCCGCCAAATCGG
>WRLZ01000050.1 GCA_009777365.1 Candidatus Saccharimonadota bacterium
GTAGTAGTTGGCGCGGATGAGCTGGAAGAAGGAGAGGCGATCGTTGCCGCCAGTCAGAAGTTTCTCGCGGGATCTTTTGGTGACGAGACCGAGGATTAGTTCGGCGTCGAGGTGCGGCGAGCCGGAAACTCCGCGAAGGCTGCTTGCCGCGCCTATGATCCAGCTTGAAATACTGGGTAATATGTCCATGTTAGTTAGAATTATTTTTGACCAAGAGATCGCGTTCGTAGATGCTTAGCGCATCAAGAAGATCGTCAATGTTGCCGGCGAGGGCGTAGGGGATGCCGCTTCGGGAGAAGTTGATGCGGTGGTCGGTGATGCGGTCTTGGGGGAAGTTGTAGGTGCGGATTTTCTCGCTGCGGTCGCCGGTGCCGATGAGAGATTTGCGTTCGGCCGAGGCGCGGGCGCGTTGCTCTTCGCGTTCGCGTTCGTTGAGACGAGTGCGGAGGACGGTCATGGCTTTTTCGCGGTTTTGGAGTTGGGAGCGTTCGTCTTGCATGGAGACGACGAGGCCGGTGGGGATGTGGGTGATGCGGACGGCGGAGTCGGTGGTGTTGACGGATTGGCCGCCCTTGCCGCCGGAGCGGTAGATGTCAATGCGTAGATCCTCGGGCTTGATTTCAAGGTCGTGTTCTTCGGCTTCGGGTAGGACTGCGACGGTGACGGTGCTGGTATGGATGCGGCCCTGGGATTCGGTGGCTGGAACACGCTGGACGCGGTGGACGCCGCCCTCGAATTTCATGAGGCCGTAGGCGCCTGTTTCGTTGTTTGATGAAATCTTGAAAATGACTTCTTTGTAGCCGCCGACGTCGCTGGGGCTTTGGCTCAAGATTTCAGTTTTCAGACGGCGGTTTTCGGCAAGGCGCAGGTACATTTTCAAGAGTTCTCCAGCAAAGAGCGAGGCTTCGTCGCCACCGGCGCCGGCGCGGATTTCGATGAGCGCTGTACGTTCGTCGTTGGGGTCTTTTGGGGCTAGCTTGTCGAAGATGGTCTTTTCTACTTCGGCGAGCTTGGTCTCGATCTCGGCGATGTCGCTGGCGGCAAGTTCGCCGAGCTCGGCGTCGCTTAAGAGTTCGCGAGCTTCTGCGAGGTCGTTTTTCAATTTTTCACGGGTTTCGCCAAGGGTGATTAGGTCGCCGAGTTCGAGGAAGCGTTTGTTTTTTGTCCTAAATTCGGGGTCGGCGTAGCTGTCGGGGGAGGATAAGAACTCTTCGAGGGTGGATTTTTCTTGGTTTAGGTTTTCTAAGTCTAGATGGATTTCCATATAGTGTATTGTAGCATATTTCGCGTAAAAGTGCAATTGTTCGAGGGTTGCAATAGCTTTTGGTGGCGCCAAGAGGTGCTAAAAGCGGGGATTTTGCTACTACTGTGGGGTTGGACTTTTTTGGCGAAAATGACGAAAAATGGGCGTTTTTCCTTGACATATTGGCTGAAGTGTGATATAATGTATTATAATGGGGAGAATTGTCCCTTGAACCTATTACAAAGAAAAGGAGGGGTAGTGTATGACTATCCTAAGAAATGTAACGAAGGTTGTTGTCTTTGCGGTTTGTTTGCCGGTCTTCACTGTTGCGGTACTGGCGGCAATGATTTTGGTTTGGGTTGCCCTTGATTCACTCGCGATGCCGATTTGGTTGAATTATGCGATTTTTGCAGCTGTTCTTGTAGCGGCGGCGATAAGCGCATGGCAGACCTTGGTTGAAGCGATGGATGGGGCCGTGAAGGTTTTGGGGAATTTATGCGTTGGCATAATTTGCTTGACCGTGCGGTTTCGCAATTTGCGCGCCGATTGATTATTTAACCTATCTATATTTCTTTTTCGAATCAAACAGTCCTCCTTATGGGGGATTTGTTTTTGGGCTTGACTTTGGGAAAAGTTTGCTGTATACTGGGGGTGTAGTAGTTATAAAAACTTTACAAACAAAAACTTACAACATTAAAATCAAAAGGAGAAAAAATGCGAAAGGCAGTTCGTCGCAATGCACCAACTAGTGCATTCGCGGAACCAAAGCTAGGATATTTGTTCCTAGGCACTACCATGTTGATTGCGGTAGGTGCTATTTTCCTATAGTCTCGTGAGTTTCAGATTGCGAGGAGAGTGGAGCCCGTAAGGGCTTCATTTTTTATTGGGATTGTGGTACAATGAAGAAAAGGGGACAAGGTGAATGATTAGGAATAAACAGGTGGAGAATCAGGTGAGCGAGAAGTTGGCGCAGGAAAAGGCGGAGCTTTTGGCGGATCTCCAGAGGACGCGAGCGGATTTTGAGAATTATCGGAAGAATATGCAGGCGGCGGAGGCAAGGAGTGTTCAGCTGGCGGAGAGCAAGTTGGTAATGAGGTTGCTCCCGGTTTTGGACGATATTGATAGGGCGGTGAATGCGATGCCGCAGAAGGGGAGCCAGGCGTTTCTTAAATGGCTGGATGGGTTCTCTAGGCTTTCTGGTTCGCTGACTAGCTCCCTTCGGGGTATGGGAATTGAAATGATAAATAGTTCGGAGGGTGCGGCCTTCAACCCAGATGAACACGAAGCGGTGAGCTTTGATGAAGGAGGAGAAGGCGAAAACGAAGTTGTGGCGGAGGAACTCCAGGCGGGGTATAAGTATAGGGGGCAGGTGGTTCGTCCGGCTATGGTTAAGGTCAAAAAAGGATAGGCAAAACTTCCCTATTCGGTGCATTTTGGATCTTTCTTTCCGTTCCGCGCTCTCTGTATAATCAATACAAGTTCGCTTGCGGTACTCAAGAGAAAATCCAAACTGCACTCGAATATGAAAAGTTTTGCAGAAGAAGGAGAAAAGATGTTGGATATAAAATACATTCGGGAGAACGCGGATGAGGTTGGGAAGTTTTCGGCGGAGAAGGGTGTGAAGGTGGATGTTGATGCGCTGCTGGAGAACGACGCGAAGATGCGAGAGCTGAATGGGAGGCTCGAGGAGCTGCGGAAGGAGCGGAACGAGATTGCCGAGGCGGGCAAGAAGGCTAGGCCGACAGAGGAGCAGATCGCGCGAGGGCGAGAGTTGAAGGTAGAGATTGAAGAGATTGAGAAAGAGTTTAAGGGAGCTGAAGAAAGCTTCATAAAGTTGATCAAAGAGGTGCCGAATAAGCCTTGGGATGATGTGCCGGTGGGGCATACTGAGGATGAGAACGTGGTGGCGGAGACGATTGGTAAGCCGACGGAGTTTGATTTTGAGCCGAGGAATCACTGGGATATTGCGACGCATAAGGGTTGGATTGATAAGGAGCGAGCGGCGAAGGTGACTGGGGCGAGGTTTGCGTATATTAAGGGTGATCTCGTGAAGCTTCAGATGGCGGTAATAAATTGGGTGATGAAAGTTTTGACAGACAGGACGGAAATCGAGAAGATTATTGAACAATATGGGCTGAAAGACGTTTCAAACAAACCTTTCGAGCCGGTGTTGCCGCCATATATGATAAAGACGGAGATGTATGACGCTATGGATAGGTTGGGAAATGGTGAGGATAGGTATAAAATCGAGGGGAGCGATCTGTGGCTTCAGGGAAGCGCGGAGCATGTGCTCGGATCGATGTATGCTGGTGAGATTTTGGAGGAGAAGGATTTGCCGATGAGGATGCTTGGGTATGCGACGAGTTTTCGGCAGGAGGCGGGAACGTATGGCAAGGACATGGAGGGGATTATCCGAATGCACCAGTTTGATAAGCTGGAGATGGAGAGTTTTACTACGGCTGAACAAGGATTCAATGAGCATCTATTTTTCGTAGCGATACAGAGGTATTTGCTCGAGGAACTGAGTTTGCCGTATAGGGTGCTGCAAAAATGTACGTTTGATATTGGCAAGCCGAATGCGAGAGGGATTGATATGGAGGTTTGGTTGCCGGGGCAGGGGAAATATCGGGAGACGCATACGGCGGATTATATGACGGATTATCAGGCGAGGAGGCTCAAGACTCGTGTTCGCAAGGCGGACGGAGAGGTGGAATTGATCCATACGAATGACGCGACGGCGTTTGCGTTGGGGAGGATTTTGATTGCGATAATTGAGAATTTCCAAAACCAAGACATGAGTGTTTCGATACCGGCGGTGCTTCGGCCGTTCATGTATGGGCAAGAGACTATATAGGGTCATGGAATTGAAAAAGAGCCACTGCTATAGCGGCTCTTTTTGTCTCTCATTTGATAGATAGAGAAAAAGGAGCTCTGGGAAGCAGGTGCGAACGAATATTCTGGTGGCCTGGGGACAGAAATGAGTGCCGGAATCTCTGGCGAGTATGGCGACTGCTTCGTCAGCGGTCTTGGGGCTTGGGTTGTATACTCGCCATGAAGTCATAGCGTCAAATGCGTCGATGACGGCCAGAAGTAGAGCAAGCGGGTGGATTTTGCTACGCTCTAATCTGTGTGGGTAGCCTGTGCCATCGATTTTCTCATGATGTTGGCCGATGACTATGCGTATCAGAGATTTCATTGAGAAAGGAAGCAGTTTTGACAGTGCGCCGAGTTGCACGTGCTGCTTCATGGTCTCGTATTCTTCGGTGCTAAGGGGGCCGGGTTTTTTAAGAATTTCCGGGTCGATGTGTATTTTGCCGATGTCGTGGAGCCATGTTGCCAGTAAAAATACCAAGGATTCGTTGAGTGATATTTCCCCCGCCAGGACAATTTTCAAAGCGTGGCGAAGTGCGTTTCCTTGGTGCTTCCAGAGACTTTTGTCTATCAAATTGAGAAACTTAAGGTGCCATGAGATTGACAAATGGATCGCCACCCTCCTTTTCGTGTTTTTTGTCATTCCTAACATTTGGTTCATGGATAGACCTAATGGGCTATCGACTTTATTCTACATTAAAATGTGGTGGATGTCTAGTGTTTATACCACAGGTAGTGGGGTAGTTTGGGGCTGTATTGGGCTGGCTGGAGTGGGGCTATGCTTGACTTTTTTGGATGAATTTATGGAAAAACCTTGCAAAGCCCAGAAATACATGCTATACTAGAGGTGTATGGTAGAGAAGGTTGTAAGTAAAAAAGGTTTAAGCGCACGCAATACGCAAGATGCGTATGGGGCGCAAGCGGTGGGAACTTCTGGACTGCAAATTAGCCAAAATGGAGGTAGTGATCCGCAAGCTACGACAGCGGGCACAGGGCAAAATGCGATGGGTTCAGTTGGTGCTGGTTTATCGGATGGAACAGCTGGTGGCGGGCAGTTCGGCAAGTGGCGTGTAAAGGGAATGGCGAAAGGTAAAGTCGACCCGAATACGGCTACGAAGCCGAGGCTTATTATGGTCTATGGTGCGCCGCTATCTGGCAAGACAAGTTTTGCCGAGAAGTTTTCGACGACATTTAAGGCGCCGTATATAAATTTGGAGGCGCTTTTGGCTGAACATAGGATCGGAAATAGAGCTGGTGCGAACAA
>WRLZ01000051.1 GCA_009777365.1 Candidatus Saccharimonadota bacterium
GCGAGGAGTTGTAGGTGTCGTCGATTAGTTTTGTGTTATTGATTCCGTCGAAGAGTCGCATGCGGCCTTTGGTCGGTTCGATTTTCTTGACGCCGCGAGCGATTTCTTCGTCGGTCATGCCGAGAAGTTTGGCGAGAGTGACGGCGCCGCGGACGGGGATTTGGCTGTGACGACCGAGGAGCTTGGGGGCTTCGACACTTTTGGCGACATATGGGGTGAATTTTAGATCTTTGAGATATTTCTTGGGCGTGTCGTCTGTATTGATAATGAGGTGGTCGGAATAGTCCTTGACGGAGAGCTCTTCGACGGCGATGGCGCCTATGGTTTTGAAGCCTTCCATGTGTTCGGGGGTGATGGCGGTGACGATGGCGAAGTCGGCTTTGATGTATTTGCCGAAGTGGGGGATTTCGCCGGGTGAGTCGGTGCCGAGTTCTTGGACGATGATTTCTGTGCCATCACGGCTGAAAGATTTTTTGACAAATTGCCAGGATATTTTCATGGCGACTAGGGGGTTTTTGATTCTGCGAGAGCCGGGGTATTCTACGCCGACTATTCCGAATGGAACGCCGAGCATGGAGTTTTCGTTGCCGCGGCTTTTTCGGACTCTCCATCTTTCGGCTAGGACAACTCCGGCGGCTTCCTTGGTGGAGGTCTTGCCGATTGAACCGGAAATCACAACGACTTTTGGGTGGTTGCGGCGGAAATAGTTACGCGCGCAGAGCTCGAAGAACTTTCTGAGGATATTCACCAACAGTTTTTTCATGGTATAATTATACCATGAGGCAAATTTGGTGGATAGGTTGGGGGCTGGCGTTTGCGGGGTTTGTGATATTGGACTCTTTGCGCTTGGCTGGAGTTGGGAATGACGTGATGGATCAGGTTTCGTCGATTATCAAGTTTCTCTCGATTGCGAGCATTTTGCTTTATGCTTTGATTTATCGGAGGCATAATTCGCTTCTGGTGATTGCGATAAGCTTGACGCTTTTGGCCGATACTATGCTTTTTTGGACGAATCAACTCGAGTGGGGGGTGTTTGTTTTTTGCTTCGCGCAGATATTCCATACGTTTCGGCTTGTTAGGGTCAAGTCGGTATTTTTGCTTGGGTATGGGTTAGCCTTGTTGGCGGTTTTCGTTTGGTTGGTTACAAATAATGTCGAGGCGATTTATGCTTTGGCGTTTATTTACGGGAGCTTGCTGCTTTTGAACGTGTTTTTGAGCTGGCAATATAGGTGGGTGACTTTCTTGGGGTTTGCGTTTTTCTTGGCGTGCGATGTGAATGTGGGGCTGTCTTTCCTTGCTGGAAATGGGTCTTTGCCGTACGGGGTGGCGCCGATTGCGGGGTTTTTGGTGTTTATATTTTACATGCCGTCGCAGGCGTTGCTGGTTAGTGGGAATGACCACATTACGCCTGAAGAGGTTGGCAAGGCTAGCAACTCGCTGTTTCGGTAGACTTGAGGCTGCAATCGCAAAACCAAAAGTGTGATTTTGGTTTTGCTACTAAAGAGCCTCCGGCAAAGCGTCTTCGACGCTTTAGCTAAGAAATGAATTGCGTAGCCAACGGTCGTCGGTTCCGAAGAAAATAACAAAGTCGCCGTAGGACAAATGTTGTTTGATTTTTTGGATGAGAGTTTCATTTGGCTCGGCGGGTTCGGCGTTTGGCTTGGAGGCTTCTGAAAGCGTGTTGATTAAGTCGTTTGGGGTCAGGAGATTTTCGTTTTCGGAGAGTCGGGCGAGGAGGGTTGGGAGCCAGTAGATTTTGCTTGCGACGTCGAAGGTGTTGCTGTAGCCGCCGCGAGAGACGATTTCTTTTTGGCGGGCGTTGCTATGCGGCATGTAGACGGCGACGATGTTTTGGTCGGGGCGGGCAACTTCGCGGGCCATTTGCAAGGTAGCAGCGATTTCTTCGGGAGTGTGGCCGTAGTCGGTGTAGAGGTTGTCGGCTAGGCGTTCGAAGCGTTGCTTGGCGGACGGGAAGCGGTTGAGGGCGGGGATGAGTTCGATTTCGGGACGGCCGGATTCACGGCGGAGATATTCGAGGACGAGTGTGGCGTTCTCTCGGTTGTGTTCGCCAGCGAGTTTGAGCCGGCTGTCGACTCCATCTAGGGTTATGAGTCTTTGGTTGATGCTTGACATGGAGGTTACGCCGCCGGAAGTTTTTTCGTATTCGACGCCGGGGTTTTGGAGCTTTAGTTTTTCGGCGATGCTTCGCCAGGTGATGACTTTGCCGGATTTTTGACAAAATTCCCAGAAGGCGGCTTTATAGTCATCTTCGGTCGGGTAGATGTCGGCGTGGTCGTAGTCGACTGTGGTGATGATTGAGGTGGCGGGACTATAGGCGAGGAAGTTGCGATCGTACTCGTCGGCTTCGTATATAAATATATTACTATTTGGGTCGAATTTGCCGGAGAAGCCGAAAGTGATGGGGGCGCCGATGAGGTGCGAGGCGGGGATGTCGAGCTCGTGGAAAGCCCAGGTCAGCATGGTGGTCGTGGTGGTTTTGCCGTGGGTTCCGGCAATGGCGATCATTTGGAGGTTATGTGCGCGGATGAAGAAATTGATGAGGTCGGAGCGTTTAGTTATGTTATTGATGCCAAGCTCGCGAGCGCGGGCGAGCTCGGGGTGCGACTCGGGAACGGCGGAGGAATGGATGAGCCAGTCGATGGGGGTCTGGGAATGGACTTGGGATAGGAAATCGCCGTTTTGTTCGCCGATGTGAACGTTGATGCCTCGTGTGGAGAGTTCTTCGGTCATGAGGTTGGCTCCGCGATCGGAGCCGAAAACGGAGTAGCCGGCGTCTTGGGCGAACTCTGCTAGGGGGCCCATGGCGTTGCCGCCGATGCCGATGAAGTAGATGTTTTTGGGATTCATAACATATAAAGCATACACGACAGGGGTGGAAAATGCAAGGGAGTTGGCTAAAATTATCGCAATAACAGGAGTTTTTCGCAAATTTCCTTGACTTTTGTTGCAAAGTGTGATATAATGAGGTATAATGGGGAGTATTTACCCTTGAGATCTTGGGGATTATTAAAATATATATTGAAAAATCCATTGACTTTTTGGGCGGAGTGTGCAATACTTGGAGGGAATGCTTGATGTATTAATAAAAATTGAGCAGTAGTGAAAATAAGGAGAAATATGGAACGTAAAACGGGGATAGTGTCGACGATTGGGCCGGTTTTGTTTGTGGATGAGGGGATTGAAAGGGCGATTGCGGCGGGAGTGGATGTTGCGCGATTTAACTTTAGCCACGCTGAGCAGGAGGGGTTGGAAAAGATCGCCGAATACTTCCAGAGGGTTATTGACGCTAGGGAGAAGGCTGGACGAGATGTGAAGATTATGCAGGATCTCCAAGGGCCGAAGATTAGGCTTGGGTGTCTCTTGAATAATATGCTTGTGGTGAAGGCTGGGGATATTATTACGTTGGATTATCAGATGTTTGATAAGTGTATGACGAGCGATGGTGGGCTTAAGTTGCCTGTGCAGTATAATTTGGCGGAGAAGGTCAAGGTTGGCGAGAATATTTTCCTTTATGATGGAAAGGTTCAGGCGGTGGTGACGGAGATTGCGAGTGATACGTCGATTAAGATTGAGGCGAAGAATGATGGGATCCTGATGAGTCGGAAGGGGATTAACTTGCCGGACACGGACTTCGGGAATGATGTTTTCCCGGAGAAGGACGTCAAGGATTTGACTTGGGGAGCGACTCAGCCGATTGATTGGGTGGCGGTTTCGTTTATTCATAATGCGGAGAATCTTCGAGATATTCGGAAGAGGATGGTGGATCTTGGGATTGGCGATCGGAAGATTGTGGCGAAGATTGAGACGAGGCAGGCGACGCATGATAATGCTGTGATGGAAGAGATTGTCAAGGAGGCGGATATTATTATGGTGGCGCGTGGCGATATGGCCTATGAAGTTGGATTCGAGAAGGTGCCGACTGTTCAGAGGAAATTGGTTGGGCTTTGCAGGAAGCATGGCAAGCCGTGTATTGTGGCGACGCAGACGATGATGAGTATGATGGAGACGCCGGAGCCTTCGAGGGCGGAGACGAGTGATGTTGCGAATGCGTATATTACGGGTGCAACGCATGTCATGACTTCGGACGAAACTACGAACGGCAAGTATCCGATCGAGACGATTGATGCGATGGATAAGGTTCTTCGATATACGGAGGCGAATGTGAAGCAGACGCCGGTCGAGGATATATTGAGTAGCGTTGGGTTGGCCTAACTTTCTTTGTCAAAGAAAGTTAATAAAGAAAGGCTAAGCTAAGTTCAAGGGCCTGGAGTGAATCCAGGCTCTTGAGCGTTTGTTGAGTTTTGATTGCGACTAATCCATCTCTGACCAACTCACAAAATGACATCACCAACGGCAATTACGGTTCTTTGTAGGCTGCAGAACGCTCATGGAAAGTGTGATTTCCATTCGCTTCTAAAGAGCCTGCGGCGCTACTATCCAGTGCGAGTGGCTAGACTCATTTTCTCCGATCACTCAGAGGGTTCGATAGTATGAGCTTGATAGTAGAGTGGGTATTATGTTGTGAAAATGCAAAAATCTCTTGCAACAATATGAAATTCGTGTTACACTATAGGTGTCAAACAGGAGGTATATTTAATGTTCAACAAGCAGACAGTCCGCGACTTAGAGGTAGGGAATAAGATTATTTTAGAGCGTGTGGATTACAATGTGCCGTTTGCGGTCGATGGGGAGATTAGTGACGATTACCGAATTATTGCTAGTTTGCCAACGATTGAGTATTTGGTGGGGAAAGGTGCTAAGGTAATTCTATGCGCGCATTTGGGGCGACCGGAGGGGGAAGTTGATCCGAAGTTTAGTCTCGAGCCGGTTTTTGTGCGGCTTCAGGCATTGTTAAAAGAGAAGAATATTCCATGTAGTTTTGTTGATGCGGTGGTTGGGGAAAAGGTGCAGGCGGCGGTGAATGATTTGGAATTTGGGCAGGTGCTACTTCTGCAAAATCTTCGGTTTGAGGCTGGGGAAGAGAAAAATAGTAAGGAGTTTGCGGAGGATTTGGTGCGCGATACGGGAGCGGAGATTTTTGTGCAGGACGGGTTCGGAGTTTGTCATAGGAAAAGTGCTACAACCGAGGCCGTGACACATATTTTGCCAGCGTATGCGGGGTTTTTGGTTGAGAAAGAAGTTACTGGACTTTTGGAAATTGTCGGGGAGCCGAAGGAGCCGTTTATTGCGATTCTCGGCGGTGCGAAGGTTTCGGACAAGGTGCCGATTCTCAAGAAGATTATCAATAAGGCGGACAAGATATTTATTGGCGGGGCGATGGCAAATGCGTTCCTTAAGTTCAATGGGTATGAGATTGGATTATCGAAAT
>WRLZ01000052.1 GCA_009777365.1 Candidatus Saccharimonadota bacterium
AGCGGAGGATTCATTGATGATAGAACTGATCAGTAGGACATTAGGGGGCAGAAATAGGCATCGGCAGAGCCGAGAAGAGCAAGGAGGAAAATAATGTTTTATTGGGAGGAAAAAGTTATGAAATCTGTGGATAAACCTGGGGAAAACCTGGGGAAAACATGTGGAAAAGACTGTGGAAAGCTTTATGAGGACAAATGGATCTTTGATCTGATAAATGAGGAAACAGAGAGGCAAAGGGATGGGCTTGAGCTGATTCCGAGTGAAAATTATGTTTCAAGGGAAGTTCTACTGGCTACAGGTTCGGTGTTTACAAATAAATACTCTGAGGGATACCCGAGTTTCAAGGGGCTCCTGGAATATGATGATGATAAAATTGCGGAAGAAATTTTGCCAAGTAGGAGATATTATGGTGGGCAGGAAAATACGGATCGGGTTGAGCGGTTGGCGATTGCTAGGGCTTGCAGGATGTTTGGGGCGGATCATGCGAACGTGCAACCGCACTCGGGAGCGCAGGCGAATATGGCGGTGTATTATGCTTGGATGGAGCCAGGGGATACGATTCTGGGGATGGACCTGGGGCATGGTGGGCACTTGACGCATGGGGCGCCGGTGACGCAGGCGGCGAAGGTTTATAATTTCGTGCGGTATGGGCAGAAAGATATTACGACGGGTGAGATTGATTATGATGAATTGGAAAGGGTGGCTCTTGCTGAGAAGCCAAAAATTGTTCTGGTAGGATATTCGGCGTATTCGAGGATCCCGGACTTTAAGAGAGTGGCGGAGATTGGGAATAAAGTCGGGGCGCTACTAATGGCGGATATGGCGCATGTGGCGGGGTTGATTGTCGGAGGGGCGCATCCGAATCCGTTTGATTTTGGGTTCCACGTGATTACGACGACGACGCATAAGACTTTGCGCGGGCCACGCGGAGGGCTTATTTTGACTAAGGGGAAAGTTGGTAATCCGCTGAAGAAGCCAGAAAAGACTATTGAGAATATTCCGACGTTGATTGATCGTGCGGTGTTTCCGGGAACGCAGGGCGGACCGCTTGAGCATATTATTGCGGCGAAGGCGGTGGCGTTTCGAGAGGCCTTGCAACCTGAGTTTAAGGATTATGCCAAGCAGGTGGTGAAGAATGCCAAGAGGTTGGCGGATGAGATGCAGAAGCTTGGGTTTGTGCTGATTTCGGGAGGAACGGATAATCATTTGATATTGGCGGATGTGAAGAAGAGTTTTGATGTCGGGGGTGCGGAGGCGGAGGTGGCGATTGATAAGATCGGGCTGAGCCTAAATAAGAACGCAATTCCGGATGATCCGTTGCCGCCGTTTAGGCCGAGTGGAATTAGGATTGGAACTCCAGCGATTACGACGAGGGGGCTGATGGAGGATGATATGGTTCAGTTGGCGAAATGGCTGAAGGGTGCGATTGAGGCTAGGGATGATGAGATGAAATTGGCGGAGTTGCGCGAGGAAGTAAAAGAACTAGCGAGGAAGTTTCCGCTTCCGAGTGATAGGGGGTAAGCGAAGATGGTTCTCAAAATGATAGCGGCGGTGGGAGAGAATCTTGAGCTTGGTAAGAAGGATGGGCTGATATGGCACCTGCCGGGGGATCTCAAGTTCTTCAAGAGGACGACGGGTAAGGATGCGATGGTTATGGGAGATAGGACTTTTCATTCGTTGCCGGGAATGTTGCCGGGGCGTAAGCATATAGTTTTGACGCAAGATAGGGATGAGAAATTCCCTGAAGGAGTTGAGGTTTTTTACTCGTTGGATGACTTTATGAAGGAGTATTCTGGACGAGAGGAGACGGTTTGGGTTGTGGGCGGTGGGATGATTTACAAATTGTTTTTGCCATTGGTCCAGGAATTGTATTTGACGGAGATTGAGGCGAGCGACGACACGGCGGAGGTTTATTTTCCGGAGTTCTCCCGCGATGATTTTGCACGAGAAGTCTTGGGGAGTGGGGAGGACAATGGTGTGGGGTATAGTTTTGTGAGGTATACTAGGAGATAGACGAAGTAGATTGGTGGGTGGAAAGAAAAAAGGAATTAGTGATATGAATGAGTTAGAGTTGAAGAAAAATACCCATCTGTTTGATGAAATAAAACAAGTCGATGAAGACGGGAATGAATATTGGTCGGCGCGGGATTTGCAGAAGAGACTAGGGTATGGCACCTATGAGAAATTTGAAAATGTCATAGACAAGGCGAAAACCTCGTTGGCCAATAGTGAACTGGAATTAGACATAAAAGTGCAATTTCGCCAAGCGGTGAAACGGCACCTACGTAGCAACCAGTATGGGGAGTATTACCAGGAAAAAACTGACTACCATCTAACTAGATACGCCTGCTATCTTATCGCCCAGAATGGCGACTCTACGAAGACTGAGATTGCCACTGCACAGAGTTATTTTGCAGTTCAGACTTACAGACAGGAAGAGATAGATTCTATGACTGATGACCAGAAACGACTTTATATTCGCAGACAAGTAGCTGATGAGAATACGAAGTTGTTTGATGCAGCCAAGAATTGTGGCGTAGAGAGCGTTCCGATTTTGCAGAATTTAATAATGAGGGATATAAAGGTCTTTATGGAGGATTAACTGCTAGGCAGATTGCCAGGAAAAAGAGCATAGGGAAAGATTCAGTGTTAGACAGGGCTGGGACTACGGAGTTGGTGGCGAATTTGTTTCGCATAACGCAGACCCAAGATAGATTGGTCGTAAGCCCAGTAGATGGTAAGAATAAGGCTGGTAAGGTGCACAAAGAGGTTGGAGAGACCGTTCGGCATGCTATTGAGAAGATTGGCGGCACAATGCCTGAAGATCTGGCGCCAGAAAAAGATATAAAACTATTGAAAAAAGAAATGGAGAAGAAGGGCCAACTACACGATTCTTCAAAGAAGATAGCTGACTAGGAGATGGAAGAGCGGGGGAGGATTGAGAAGTCGAGGGGGTTGGCGTAGGGTTGGTTCTCTTTGGTTTGGAAGAAGCTGGCGGAGGCGATCATGGCGGCGTTGTCGGTGCAGTACTTTAGAGGCGGCATTCGCTTCAGTCGGAATGAATCCTCCTTCGCTACCAAGCCACCCCTGCTACGCGGGGACCCCGGTATTGAGCCTGCGGCGCTCACTTTGTTCGCAGGAGAAAAAGTTTTTTGTATTTCTTCGCGGAGAGCACGGTTGGCGGCGACGCCGCCGGCGAGCATGATGGTGCGTGCCCCGAGCTTTTCTTGGGCGGTTTTCATATTACGCGCTAGAGTACGAACGGCGGTTTGCTCAAAGCTTTTGGCTAGGAGAGCCTTTTGTTCGTGGGTTAGTTTGTCTGCAAGCTCGAAAGATGGGTAATCGATACCGACACCGGCTAGGTTTTGGGCGGTGCGGAGGACTGCGGTCTTGAGGCCGGAGAAGCTGAAGTCGAGTTGGCCGTCGAAGGGTTTGGCAGGATCGGGTTTTAATTTGGCGATTGGGAGGCTAATGATTTCGCCGTGATATTCGCTCGCGATTTTGGAGATTTCGGGGCCGCCGGGATAGGGAAGGCCGAGGATGCGGGCGACTTTGTCAAAGACTTCGCCGACAGCGTCGTCGCGAGTGCTGCTGATAATTTCAAAATCCGAATGAGAAGACTGGAAGAGGATTTGGGTGTGGCCGCCTGAGACGACGAGAGATAGGATTGGAAAGTCTATTTTTTGGGGGCTTTGTTCGTTCTCGAGCTCGAGGAAGTTGGCGTAGATATGGCCCTTGATATGATGGACGGAGATTAGGGGCTTTTTATATACGATGGCAAGAGTTCGGGCGGCGAGGGTGCCGATCATGAGGGCGCCGATGAGGCCTGGCTGGGAGGTGACGGCAATGGCGTCGATGGAATCCCAGCCGCCAGCTCTTTCGACGGCTTCATTGATTACGACGTTGATGCTTTCGAGGTGGCTGCGCGCGGCAATTTCGGGGACGACTCCGCCGAAGGATTTGTGTAGGTCGATTTGCGAGGCGATGACGTTGGAGATAACACGCGGGCCGTTTTCGACTACGGCTGCGGCGGTTTCATCACAACTGGTTTCAATGCCTAGAATTTTCATAATATTTTGTGCTTAAGGGAATATTATCCCCATTATACCCTATTATATCACAGGTTGTCAAATTTGTCAAGGGAAAACGGGGATTTTGGGTGGTTTTTGGGGAGATATTAGGTGGTGTGGGGTGGGATTATGCGGGGGAGTTCTTTGACTTTTGAGAGGGGATGTGCTAGACTTGGGATATTATGAGTGAGAGAATGAAGAAGATAATAATGTGGAGTGTGATTGGGTTATTGGCGGTGGGGGCGATTGTTGGGTTGGTGATACTTTCCAATAGGAAGAGTATGGACTACGATCCGCGGGAGGTGCATTTTGCGAATGATTCGAATGGGCAGATTGATGAGCATTATTTTGGGAATTTGGATTCGGAGGTGGTGTTGGTGGAGTATGGGAGCTTTCAGTGTCCGGCTTGTGCTACAGCCAGCACGAGGATTCAGGCGTTGAAGGATGAGTATGGAGATAGGGTTTTGTTTATTTTTCGGAACTTTCCACTTTCAAACCAGCCAAATTCGAGGGCTGCGGCTGCCGCGGTAGAGGCGGCGGGGCTACAGGGGAAATATTGGGAAATGCACAATTTGGTTTTTGCTAGGCAAAGCGAATGGTCAAGGAGCAGTGCACAGAGAAGGGCTGAGCAGTTTCGGGGTTATGCGGAAGGTTTGGGGCTAGATATTGAAGAATGGAATAGGGATTTTGCGTCGAACCGCGTGCGGGATAAAATCAACTTTGACTTGGCGTTGGGGCGAGAGGATAATGTGGAGGGAACGCCGTTTTTCTTGCTGAACGGGCGAGCATTGACTCCGCAAGAATGGGGAAATGATTCGAGGCTCCGACAGGTTTTGGATGAAGAAATCGCGAGGGTGGCGGCTGAAAATGCGGTAGGTAACAATAACAGCGCATCTGGCGATGCTGACCAAGATTAGTGGTTGATTGAAGTTATTAGAAGTTATTGAAAAAGGGGTATTATGGAAAAAGAAAGAATTTTGAGCAGCGAAGTGGCGGGCAAGGTTGGGCAGGAGATTAGCATTGAGGGATGGTTGCACAAGAAGCGACTTTTGGGAGGGTTGAACTTCCTGACGGTGCGGGATAGGCGGGGGTTGACGCAGATTTTGGTAGAGGATAAGATTGAGCTGGAGAAGCTTAGGGGGCTTCAGATTGGTACGGTTCTTCAGGTGACGGGGAAGGTGGTGAAGGACGAGCGAGCGCCGGGCGGGGCGGAGATTCATGACGTGAAGCTGAATGTGATGATGCCGGTAATTGATGAGCCGCCGAT
>WRLZ01000053.1 GCA_009777365.1 Candidatus Saccharimonadota bacterium
GTTGCTATGTTTAGTGCAGATGCCCTCAGCTACATACCATACTTTGATGCCTATCCGAATCCATCTCTGACCAACAATGTCAATGACATCACCCTCGGCAATTACGGTCTCGGTTCATCTGGAATCATAAACAATTCAAACTGGGGCATTTATGCTTCAAAACTCGGTCTCGGACAAGCCATCTTCGAATCCTCTGGGTGGTCGGAGATGGATGGTATGCCAATCCCCAAAACATTCCATCTTCGCATACGGAAGGTGTCGCATCTGTCGTCATAGATGCTCCGGCCATCCTGACAGCAACCATCGTCATGGTTTGATGACATGCTCAGAGTGGAATGTTTTGGCGCTTGGCTATCAACATAATGTAAGAAAAATCCCACATCGATTTTGTTATGATGTGGGATTTATGTAATGCTAGTAGTAGAATTAGTCTTCAGAGTCGATTGGTGCGTAGACTTTAGCTTTGATGGCCCGCCCGAAGAAGAAGCCGACAATGCCGAGGATAGAGATGGATATAAGGGAAGCTAGTATAACGATAAGATTGTTTGGTGTAGCGTATAGGTCTGTGATCGAGGCGACCTCGTAGATACTACCTGAACCTATGGCGCTGGCATTTGGAACTCGAACACGAACAATGGAGACGCCGTTGCTTTCAATTTCAACTCGGGCGAAACCAAGCAGTACGCCGGTATCACTATAGATTGCAAGGGTGTGCAGGCCTGTTGGAAGAGATTGCGGGAGAGTAACGACAATGAAGCCTTCGGCGTCAGCTATACATTCACCGCCATTGCAGGTTGCGGCGATTGGACTGGAGTAGAAGTAAACTTGGAGCGCGCGAGAAGGGAGATGGCCGACATTGACCCGCAAAGACTTGCCGTCGCTTGTAACTTCGATATTCAGGAATCGGACTACAGAGTTGGTTCGTATCTCGTTTTCCAGAGACTCGCTATCCGGGAAGATGCCAGAGGGGAGAGCGCTATCCTCGCCGCCATTACTGCCGTTCCCTTCATCGCCACCATTGTTGTCTCCGCTGTTGTTTCCGTTATTGTTATCACCATTACCATTTTCGCCGCCGCCATTTGTGTCGCAACTGTTTCCTTCGGTGCTTACTATAATGCTTGAAGTCTGGACATCGCTATCGATAAAGACTCGGGCAGTGCTGACAAGGTAATTGCTTCCACAATTTGGGAGCGAATTGATGTCGGCTACTTTTACGCTGAAAGTTAGGAAAGCGGTGCTTGTGTTGTTGTAATTACCAATATCTACGCTGTTTGTAGTGATATTGCCAGATGAGGAGTCGGCGGCAGGGCCCAGAGGGGTATCGATGTTGTTGGTGCTGGCGTTTCGGATTGTTGCAGAACCTACGACATACTCTAGCCCAGTTGGCAACGGGCTGATTAGTTTAACGTTGTTTCGGGTGGTGGTACCTATTTGGGAGTAGATTAGACGAATGTCCAGGGTATCGCCAGGGTTGGCGTTGATTTGGTTTGTTCTGCCTGACCAGGAAGTTTCTCCGCTTGGACGAACTTGGCTGGCCAAAGAAAAACTGTCCGTTGAGAAAGTGGATATATCTTCTGTCGCGTAGACGTTTTTCGCTATGCCGATATAGCTAGATCCAATAAGCGCAAAAGCGCTCAAGATACAGGCTACCAATGATAGTTTCTTCATAATCATATGCCGATTAACTCCCTTCTTAAAATCGAGGTCACTAGTCTCGATTGTTTTACTCCTCACATGTTTATATAAACCATTATACCTTAACTTGGGGGAAAATGCAAGCACTCGATAGAAAACTTTTTAAGCCTGAAGTGAATTTGGACTTGAAAATGGCTAATAGCTAAAAGGAAAGTTTTGCTACTACTGGGGTCAGTTCCTGATAGATGAAAACTACAGGTGCTGGCAGTCTTGACATGAGGGTGCTAATTTGATACAATAGGTGTAGAGTTAGCAAATGATAATAACGAGTGCTAATAGGAAATAGGACAAAAGAAGGAGAAAAGAGATGGGAAAAATTATTGGGATTGATCTAGGAACAACGAACTCGGCGATTGCTTATATGATTGCGGGGAAGCCAGAGATTATTACAAACGCAGAGGGAAATCGAACGACGCCGTCAGTAGTGGCTATAAACAAAAAGGGTGAGCGATTGGTTGGGCAAGTGGCGCAAAGGCAGAGGGTTACGAATCCGAAGAATACGATTTATGGTGTGAAGCGACTGATTGGGCGTAAGTTTGATGATGAGGAAATTCAGCGAGACATCAAAATTATGCCGTATGAAATCGTACGAAAGGGCGAGGGCGTTGCTGTGAAGATGGGAGATAAGGAATATACTCCTGAAGAAATCAGCGCGATGATCTTGTCGAAAATCAAGGCGGATGCCGAGGCTTTCATTGGGGAGAAGGTGACAGAAGCTATTATTACAGTGCCAGCATACTTCGACGACTCACAGAGGCAGGCAACAAAGGATGCGGGGCGAATTGCGGGCTTGGAAGTGAAGCGAATTATTAACGAGCCGACTGCGGCAGCGCTTGCGTACGGTCTAGAGAGCAAGAAAGATGAGAAGATCGCGGTGTTTGACCTTGGTGGTGGAACGTTTGACGTGTCGATTCTTGAGCTGGGGGATGGGGTTTTTGAAGTGAAATCTACAAATGGCGACACGCACCTTGGTGGAGAGGATTTTGATAACCGGATCGTGAACTATATGCTCGAAGAATTTAAGAAAGAGAATGGTATTGACCTTAAAAAAGACGCGGCGGCAATGCAGAGATTTAAGGATGAGGCGGAGAAGGCGAAGAAGGAGCTTTCGAGCACGACGCAGGTTGACATTAACCTACCTTTTATTACGCAGGGAGATGATGGTCCGGTACACTTTGAGATGACGCTTACACGAGCGAAGCTTGAGGAGTTGGTGGCGGATCTTTTGGACAAATTGAATACGCCTGTGAATAAGGCGCTGGCGGATGCGAAGCTGAAGCGGACAGATATTGATGAAGTGGTACTTGTTGGTGGGATGACGAGGATGCCAGCGGTGATTGAGCGAGTGAAGAAGCTTTTCGACAAAGAGCCGATGCAGGGTGTGAACCCAGATGAGGTTGTGGCGATTGGTGCGGCGGTGCAGGGTGGAGTGCTACAGGGAGATGTTAAAGATGTTCTGCTTCTTGATGTTACGCCGCTTAGTCTTGGGATTGAGACGATGGGTGGAGTTTCGACGAAGCTTATCGAGCGAAATACGACTATTCCGACAAGCAAAAGCGAGACTTTCTCGACGGCTAGCGACAATCAGCCGCAGGTTGAGATTAACGTGTTGCAGGGTGAACGCGAGATGGCGGTGGACAACAAGTCGCTCGGACGGTTTATACTGGATGGGATCGCGCCAGCGCCGAGAGGTGTGCCGCAGATTGAGGTCTCATTTAACCTCGACGCGAACGGAATCTTGAACGTGACGGCTAAGGACAAGGGGACTGGGAAAGAGCAGAGTATTACTATTCAGGACAGCGGGAATATGAGTAAGGAAGATATTGAGAAGGCGCGGGCGGATGCCGAGGCGCATGCTGAAGACGACAAGAAGAAGCGAGAAGCGATTGAGGCGAAGAATAAGCTTGAGAGTGCGATTTATCAGGCGGAGAAGATGCCGGATGAGTTTAAGGAAAAGATTACTGACGAAGATAAGGAGACTATCCAAAAGGCGGTGGAGGAAGCGAAGAAGTCTGTCGACTCTACTGATAAAGACGAGCTGGAGACAGCCCTAAAGACGCTGAACGAGCGAATTATGCCGATTGGTGCGAAGATGTATAAGGCGGCAGAGGAGGGGGCTAAAGCTGAGGCTCCAAAAGAGGAGGGGGCTTCTGAGGAAAAGGCTGAGGATAAACAGGCGGAAGAAGGGGAAGTGGTGAAATAGGCTGATTCCTATACGCACAAGCAACTCCTTTCGGGGAGTTGTTTTGTTTGGGTTTGTAAAACAAACAGAAGACTAGCTCATCATGTACAGCGTCGTCCGCACCCGTCGCCACGGGGCGGACGCGCTTCTCTCTTGAAATATGCCAGAATAATCTCCGATTATTCCGACAGTATTTCAAAAATACGTACAAGCCCTAAAGGGCTTGACGCATTGGCAGGCATGCCGCTTTCCGAGATGCCATTCTGAGATAATCTTCCGTTTGTTGACCACCCCACGAAAACCGTTCGTCGAATCAGCATTGCCTGCACCCTGAATGACAGATTCGACTCCAGCACCAGAGGTAGAGGTCGAGACGCCGCCACGACGGAACCAACGAATGGTGGTGCCATTGAACGAATTAGCGAACGCCCCCGACCACCCAGAGGATTTGGTAGAGGGATTGTGGTAGAATGAGAATATGAATGAGGATTTTGTTTTTAGGGTTTTGGAGATTGTGGGGGAGATTCCGGAGGGGAAGGTTTCGACGTATAAGCAAATAGCGACTTTGGCGGGCAAGGAGAGAAATGCGAGGCAGGTGGCGAAGATTCTTGGCAGGGCGGACATGTATGGCGACTATCCAAATCATAGGGTGATTACTTCGAGTGGGAGGCCGGCAGAGGAATTTGCGGAGCAAAGAAGTTTGCTTGAAAATGAGGGGGTGGTGTTTAAAGATAATGGGGCGGTTGATTTGGAGAAATACCTTTGGAAGGGATAAAACACTGCTTGGCTAAGGATTATGACCGCTTGGTGGGATCCGATTGACATTAAGGTTATTACAGCATAAAATATGTCTAGGGATGATGAATAATGAAGATCCGAATTGAAACTGATGATAAGATAGAAGAACCAGAAATAGTTATTCGCAGTCGTATTTTAGATAATGAGGTAGCGAAGGTACAGGCGGCGATTATCGATGCGTTGTCGAAGACGCAGAAAATGGCGCTAACGCATGGTGGCAAAGAATATTATTTGCCGCCGGAAACGGTGCTGTTTTTTGAAGCAGCGGGCGGGAAGACTTTTGCACATACGCCGAAGAACGCGTACGAAGTTCGACAGAAACTTTATGAGCTTGAGGAAACGTTGCCGAGAAGTTTTGTGCGGGCGGGGAAGAGTGTGGTGATTGGGACAAAATATGTTTACGCGATCACGCGGAATTTGACGGGGCCGAGCGC
>WRLZ01000054.1 GCA_009777365.1 Candidatus Saccharimonadota bacterium
CGAAAGCTTGGGATGAGGCCGGAGGAGATTTCGGGAGGGGAGTAGTGGAAGACGGGGAAGGAGTCGACCTAGGGGGCGGCGGAGAGGATGGCGCAGGAGGAGTGGCTACGACAGGGTAGGCGGGCTCTTGTCCGGGTATTGGTTGGTTGTTTAGCTTGGGTTGGGTTTGTTTGGCGACCTGTTGGTTTTGCTCGCCTAAGATGAGCTCTAGCTCTCTATTCAATTGCTCAGTATTTCGCCCAAACATAATTATGTATATTATACCATGAGGTAGGTATATTCACCAAGAAGCATGGTTTTTGTGGGGTGGGGTTAAACTTTTTTACTACTGGAGATAATGAGAAAATCGCCAGAAATCCTTGACTTTTGTTGCAAAGTGTGCTATAATATGGTATAATGGGGGGAATGTTCTCTCGAAATCTTTATTGGGATGCTTGATATGTTGATAATAATGAGAAAGTGTGCTAGAATTATTTATAATTATGAGAGATTTTAATATACCAGAAAATAAGTTTTATTTTGACTCGGCGTGTCAGACTTTGCGCCCGAAAAAGGTGCAGGACGCGATGATGGAGTATTATAACGACTACGGGACTTGCGGGGAGAGGGTGAAGTATGAATGGGGGAAGAAGGTTGACGAGAAGGTGGATGAGGCGCGGAAGAGGTTGCTTAAGTACCTTGGGGCTTCGCCGAAGAAGTATTTTGTTTCGTGGACGCTCAATACGACTTATGGGTTGAATTTGGTTTTGGCGCAGCTTAATTTGCAGAAGTTGAAGATTCATAGGGTTATCACGAGCGAGATTGAGCATAATTCGGTGTTTTTGACGTCGATGAAGATGGCGCAGAATTGGCAGATCGAGCGGGAAGTCTTGAAAAGAGAAGATGATGGGAGCGTGAAGATTGATGATTACAGCGAGGCTTTGATAATTCTAAACGTGTCGTCGAATATTGATGGGCGAAAATTGAAAAATGTGAAAGATATTGTGAAGAAGGCGCACAAGAAAAAGAGTATTGTGATTTTGGACTGCGCGCAGGGGTTGATTGCCGCAAAGGATATTCTTCACAAATGCGGGGCGGATGTGATGTGTTTTTCGGCGCATAAGGCGTATGGGCCTTCGCTCGGAGCGATTGTTTGCAAGAGGGATTTGATTGAGAATTTGACGATCAATTTCATTGGCGGCGGGATGGTGAATGATGTTTGGAAGAATAACTATAAGCTTTCGGCGGATAAGCCGAAGAGCGACCACGCGCACACGACTTTCGAGGCGGGGTTGCTTCCATACGCGGAGGTGATCGGGTTTGGGGCGGCGCTGGATTATATTGAAAAAGCCCAGAAAAGCGATAAGGTGAAAGAGATGGATAAGCTTGGGAATGATTTATTCAAGGCGCTGAAGAAAATGCCGAAGGTGAAATTGGTGAACGAGAAGGCTTCGAGTGTGATTACGTTTTATGTCAAAGGTTTCGATAGCCATTTGCTTGCGGGGGCTTTTGACGATGAGGGGATTATGGTAAGGAGCGGGTATTTTTGTTGCCATTATTATTTAAGCCATGTGAAGAAATATCCACCGCTGATTCGGGTTTCTTTGGGGTTGCATAACACACAAAAGGACGTGAAGAAGTTTATTGAGATATTGGAGAAGGTTGGTAAGTAATGGTATGTGTTGCGGCGTTTATAATACTGGTTATCTTAAGCTTGTCGCTACCGATTGTTTGGCTCTTCAATAGGAAGCTGGCGAAGAGTATTTGGAACATGCTCAAGAAATCTTGGGGGTGCGTGGGGAAGAGGCTGACCTTTCGGAAGTGCGATACGAACTTTAAGGATGATATAAAAAACAAGTTGCTTCGGAAGGTTGTTTTCAAGAAACCGAAACTTGTGAAGCCTATAGGGATTGGGATTGAGATTGCCGGGGTGTTGGTGGTGGTGATTTTTGTATGGAGCGTGCTGGAAGTCGTTAAGGGAGGTCTGGCGATGGTGGCCTTTGGGACATGCAATGTGGCAAGTCCGAACAATTGCGTGATCGGGAGCGCGGAGAGTTGCGCGATCGATGGCGGGGACTTGAATTGGTTCCAGGAATGGGGCGAGATATTCGCGATGATGCCGAGTAGGTTTCGCGCGTGGAATGTGGAGGAGTTTATACCGAGTTGGGAGAATGCCGAGGATGGGTTCGACGCTATAGATATATTCGATCCGGGGTGTGTGGTGTGTAGGAAAGCGTTCGAGAAACAGCTTGAGAGTGGGTTCTTTGAAGAACGAAATGTGTTGCTTTTGCCTTATGTGATAATGTTTGAGGGGGAGCCGATGTTTCATAATTCGGAAGTGGTGGTGAGGTTTTTGGTGAGCGTGGATAACGAGACGGCTTGGAAAATTATACATAAATTATTCATGGAGGAGAACGAAAAGGGCGTGAACTTCCAGGAAGCGTTCAACGGGAATTACTCGCATGAAGAGGCTGAGGCGGTTTTGATGGGGTGGTTAAGGGAATTTGGGATGAATGCGGAACTTATAAGGCAAAGGGCGTGGTCGGACAGGCACTCTTTCCGTATGAGTGAGGTTAGGTATATTGTCGAGCAGTTAGTTCGTACCAGGAAGATTCCGACGATGATTTATGATGGGCGTATAAGGTTTGGGTTGTAGACTAGGCTATTTCGCTAAATCGTTCTAGGGCTATTCTGTTGATTTCGTTATCGTCATAATTCTTCATGTGAGAACAAATGGCAAGAAATGTAACAGTGTTTCCGCTAACGACAAGCCAGACACGAGGATATTGACTTGGTCGAAGCCCGCAGCTCATTACGACCATCTCCAGCTTCCAAAGTGTCCAAATATCGTCGGCGTGTATTCTATGAATTTTTGCTGGCGCTATGACTTGTTGAGGGCACACTGGATCAAATTGCACTTCAAGGAGTTTTTTAGCTTTTCCAAAGCTATCTTCCAATGTTCGCATCTTTTTTGCGATTTTGGCAAATTCAGAATCAAAACTGTTATGCGACTGCCAAAACATCGGAAAAATCTGTCCCTCGGTAAAATGATAGTTCGTAAGCAATCTCTTCATTTGGATCAGTGCTAAGATACGGAGCCTCTTGATGTGTCAATGTTTCAAGTTGTTTGCCACTTAACCCGCCATATTTCTTAATAACGCGGTCGATGACAACTATATCGTCTTTATCGAATTGAGACACATCGGGCTTAACTGTTGAGGTGAATATTTCTTGTTTGTGATAATAGCAAACCAAGTCCCTGGTAGTATGTTTCAGCTTGCCGGATTTAACGAGTTTGGAAACTATATTCATATATTTGTCGGGCACAGGGCCCATCTTCCATGCTTTATAAGTATCGCCGGAAATGTTTATCATAGATTCCTTATACTCATATCTGTCAAAGTCAATATAATATAGGAGTTTAGCGAGTTTTTTCTTGCCATCAACAGATCCCCCTAGGCTATCACATATATATAGGATCAAATTCTCATACTTCTTGGTACCACTCATACTGACACGCTTTCTTTTCTTTGTATTTATTATACCATAAATAGAGCGCTTATTGCAAGTTTCACAGCATTTAGCTACTCTACTTAGACCTACCATGTCCTAATTGTAGCATAGCATAAATACAATAGCAATAATTTTCTAGCAGGCGTTATTGATCTATTATTTTTGGGCGAGGTGGAGGAGGGTGTCGAGAGTGTCGGCGAGGGTTTTCTCGCGGGGTTGGCTGGAGTCGATCATGTAGGCGAGGCCAAGGCGGGCGTAGAAGTCGATGACCGGTTGGGTTTTGGTTTCGTATTCCTTGAGGCGGTGCTTGACGACCTTTTCGCTGGAGTCGTCCTTGCGGTGGTGGCGGCCTTCGTTTTCGTGGGTGACGCGCCAGCGCTGGAGGACTTCCTTTTTGCTAATATTCAGGACTAGGACGGCTTTGGTGGGGTGGTTAAACTTGATCAATGTATTCATGACAGGGTACTCTTCGCCGAACCAGCGGCCGACCGAGCTTAGGATCAGGGGTTTGCCAACCAGGGCTTTGTGGCCGAAATAGGGCAGGACGATGCGCTTGAATTCTTCTTGCGGGGCCATGCTGCCATTGTTAACACCTTTGACGGCCTTTTGGGTGAAGAGGCCAGCGTTGGAACGGATAATTTCGCCAGAGCTTAGAAATTCGGCGCCCAGGAGTTCGGCCAGTTTTCGGCCGAGGGTGTCTTTGCCGGCGAATGGTTGGCCAAAGATGTTGATGGCGCCAGTGCCGAGCCAGGATTTAATGAGTTTTATTTTTACTGCTTCATCCATTGGAACAGAATATCTCCTTTGTTGTATTATACTATATTATATCATAGCTGTCTGTGGTCTGCAACTGCTCATGGAAGTGTCTTGCTTGCATTTTTGAACGAAACGTAGTATACTTATCATATGAATATTTGGGATTTGGTGATAATTCAGCCGATTTTCAACGTGCTTTTGGTGCTCTATAACTTTATAGGCGATTTTGGGATTGCCTTGATTATATTTACGATATTGGTGAAGCTGGCGCTTTGGCCGCTGATGAAGAAGCAGCTGAACCAGACGCGGCTGATGAGGAAGATCCAGCCGGAGCTTGCGGAAATCAAGAAGAGGTGCAAGGGGAATCGACAGCTTGAAATGATCCAGATGATGGATTTGTATAAAAGAAATAATGTTAAGCCGTTTAGGTCAATATTGACTCTGATCGTACAGTTGCCAATATTTATCGCGATATTCAGTATCGTGCGGATGGCGTCGCAGGGCGGCGATGAGGTGGCGAGGTATGCTTATGGATTCGTGCAAGATTTGCCTAGGGTCGCCGAGGCTATAGCGAACGAGGGCGAGTTTGCGCTCAATCTTTTCGGGTTCATTGACCTGAGGAGCAACGCGTTCCCAGGGGGTGGAGTGACACTGAGTGCGTTTATACTTTTGGCGTTCGTGGTTGGATCGGCAATTCTACAGTACTTGATCTCGAAGCAACAGCTTCCAACGGCCGGAAAGACCAGGACGTTCAAGCAAATTATGGCTGATGCGAAAGAGGGTAAGCAGGCAGATCAGAGTGAGCTTAATGGGGT
>WRLZ01000055.1 GCA_009777365.1 Candidatus Saccharimonadota bacterium
AAACTGCCAATTTTCCACAAAATATTCCCGATTGTTAGACGAAATAAAGAGCCGCAGACACACCCCAAGCATAATCGGTATACTAGCCAAAAAACTGAACCTAGCCGCTTTCTCATCTGTCAACCCCATCGTCTTACCAGCCAGAATCGTCGATCCCGACCTCGAAACCCCCGGAATTATCGCCAAACACTGCACAAGCCCGATAAACAACGACTTTCTCGGCGTTAATTGCTCAGCCCTAGGTAGCCTCGGCAGTTTTTCCGCAAATATCATCAGCACCCCAACCGCAAATAACCCCACCAGCACCGTCCAAACACTCATGAAAAACGGCGCCTCCTCTATAATATCCCCAAGCAAAAGCCCAATCACCCCCGCTGGAATCGCTATGATGAGCAAATTCAGCATCAATTTCCAATCTTTAGACCCTAGAACCTCCCAGATTGTTTTCCTAAAGAAAAATAATAATGCCAATAATGTTCCAATATTGATAAACTGTAAAAACATGTGATTCTGCCCCGCATCCAACCAAGAGTCAAAAAGTATCAAATGCCCCGAACTGCTCACCGGTATAAACTCCGTAAGTCCCTGCACCAACCCCAGGACAATCCCCATCCAAAGCAACATCATCCCCTCTTCTCCCTGGGTTTCAGCGCCTTTATGCTCTCCACAATATCTTCCGGGCCAGACTTCGACAGATCAAAAAGAAGCGCGCTAGCCAGACCTTTCCCATGCCGTGCCCTGTTCGCCCATTCGTCAGCCGCCTCATTCCCCTTGTCGTCCGAATGCCCCTTCACCCAAACAATCTCCGCCTTGCCTTTTTTATACAAACTATAAATCAACTTCACCAATTCCAAATTTTTAATCGGCCCACCCTTCTTTGTCCAATCATTCTTAATCCAGACCGGCGCGTATTTTTGGAGAACATCAATCCAAAACTGGCTATCGGTCTGAATAATCGCCTCCTCGTCGTTCGCCCAAGCCAACGCACAAATAAGCGCCATCCCTTCCATCCGTATATTAGTCGACTTATCTTCCTTTCCCATAATCACCGGAACATGCTTATCATTAAGCACCACAAACCCGCCACCAGCCCTCTGTATCGCCGACCCATCCGTCCAAAGCCTCATCACCATCCTGCTATCTCCTCACTGTACATATCTCTATTATATCACAATCTAACTCGTTGCTGTTTCCGATTTCTCTCTATTGTACATAAAATAGAAGCCAGCGCGACAGTCAGACTCAAGTGGGTATGACTTGGCCTAGCGGCCCGGAGCGCACACTTGAGAATGACCTGTCGCGCAAAGGTTTCTGATATTTTATATTAAAACATATTAACAAGTGCATAAATCGGAAACAGAACAGCTCCAATCATACCCCCCGCCACAATCGCCAAGAAAACCATAAGAACCGGCTCAATCATCGTGCTAATAGTACGGATCTGCTCATCAAGCTCCTCTTCATAAATCTGCGCCACCTTACCAAGCATCTCATCAATCTTACCGGATTTTTCACCAATACTAATCATCTGCGGCACAAACGGCATAATATAATCACGATTGCTAAGCCCTTCCGAAAGCGACTTACCGGCAGACACCATCTCCGTCGCCGCCATAATATCTGCCTGCACCATCACGTTATTCACCGCCTCACCACTGATCGTAAGCGAGTCAAGCATCGGCACACCAGTTCGGAGCAAAATCTGTGCTGTTCGCGCAAATCGCGCCATATATAGCCTCCTAAATAACCCCTTAAATATCGGCACATTAAGCGCAAAAGTATCCTTGACTTTCGTACCATTATCAGTCGCAAAGTACTGTTTGAGAAGGAACACTCCTCCGACCAATACCCCGGCCACTAGCCACCAGAACCGCGCCAAGAAATCCGCCAACCCAACCATAATCTGCGTCAATGTAGGCAAAGGCTGCCGCAAGTCGGCATAAAGGTTTTCCACCTGCGGAACCACCGTAAAGAGCATAAACGCCATAACCAGTCCGATAACTACCAAAACAATCGCAGGATAAACCATAGCTCCACGAATCTTCGAGATCATCTGCGCGTCCTTTTCCTGTTGCGCCGCAATTCGCTTCAAGCTTTCATCCAAAGTACCCGAAACTTCACCAGCCGCCACAATACTGAGATAGACCTTGTTGAACACCTTAGGGTGCTTCCCGAACGATTCCGCCAAAGTCTTACCAGCCTCAACATTCGCCAAAATATCCTCAATCACGCCACGCATCGTCTTATTCGCCGTCTGCTCCGCCACTGTCTGAAGCGACTGCGCCAAAGGCAACCCCGCCCCAATCAGCGTCGCAAACTGTCTCGTGAAGACTAACTTGTCCTTCCCCGTGATCCGCCTCGAAACCTGCCCTTTGCTCCCAAATTCTATAACCTCATCCGGCACCAGCCCTCGTTCAACAAGAAGTTTCCCCGCATTATATTCATTTTCCGCCTGCACAGACCCAACAACTCGTCGTCCATCTGCCGCATAGTGTGCTTTATAATCAAATCGCTTCATAAATTACCCCCTAAAATTGCGCTCCTGCGCCGCCCGATGTTGACCTGTTTCCAACCAATTGATCAAATGTAAGTGGGTTGCTTGCGATTGATCTTGCATCCTCGAGCGTTACCTGGCCCTTATGCACCAACGTCGCCAAAGATTTGTCCATCGAAATCATACCCTGGTCAATTCCCGTCTGAATAACCGCATCAAGCTGATTCGTCTTTCCCTCTCGCACAATATTACGCATTGCCGAGTTTGCCACAAGGATTTCCATAGCCATAGCTCGCCCACCCGAAATTTTCGGCAGAAGCCGCTGTGAACAAATCGCCTGCAAGTTACCTGCCAATTGCGACCTGACTTGCGGTTGCTGATGCGCCGGGAAAACGTCAATAATACGATCCACCGACGTCGCTGCCGAGTTAGTGTGGAGTGTCGCGAAAACCAAGTGCCCCGTCTCCGCAATCGTAATCGCCGCCTGCATCGTCTCAAGGTCACGCATCTCACCAATCAAAATAACATCAGGGTCTTGCCGAAGCGCACTTCTAAGTGCCGCCGAAAAACTGAACGTATCGTAATGAACCTCACGTTGCACCACAACCGACCTTTTACTCTTATGCATAAACTCAATCGGATCCTCAATCGTGATAATATGACTCGATCGTTCCGAGTTAATCTTATCAATCAGCGCCGCCAGCGTCGTCGACTTTCCCGAGCCCGTCGGTCCTGTAACAAGCACCAACCCTCGCGGATACGCCGCAAAAGTCGAAATAACTTGCGGAAGTCCCAACTCTTCAAGCGCCGGAATACGGTTCGGAATCAAACGAAACGCCGCCGCCAAACTTCCCCTCTCACGAAAAGCATTGACACGAAAACGCGCAACCTCGCCAAAGCTAAACGAAAAGTCATACTCCTTATCCTTCACCAAAATCTGCTGTTGTTCAGAATCAAGAAGCGAATAAACAATCCGCTCCATATTCGGATCATCCAAAATCGGCGAACCTGCAATCGGATTCAAGGCTCCATCAATACGAAGATGCGGCTGCAATCCCACCTGTATATGAAGGTCGGACGCGTTCCTCCGCACCGTCTCTTCCAATAATTGCTCAATCTTTAAGTCCTTTGCCTCCATATATTACCCTTCCGTGTATTCCTGTTTTATTACTTTAATGACTTTTTCATTACGCTTCATTTATCCCAATTATACACCCTTTTTTAACAAAGTCAACACATTTCCCCATTTTCTTTTTCAATAATATATACCACCCTTCTCCTCTCCCTATTCCTCCCTTTTTTACCTATCTCACCCACAATTTGTCAACCATTTGAATTTGTCAACCATTTGCTAACCATTTGTCAGTCAACCAGTTTTACATAATTTTACGCTACCCCCTTATCAATTTTTAGCCATACCCAACCTCCACCCACTCGTTTCAGGGTTCCCTTACAGTTTATCGCGTCATAATGCTTATGTCAAGCCCTTCCCCTCCACCCATTTTTAGTTTTCCACAGCCTACTACTGTCGACTAATTGTTGTAAATATTACAACATTTTTTCTATTGACTCGGTACCATGTCTATGTGATATACTTTAGTTGTGCATCGTGGAGGTGCAAGAACATTGAAACCATTTTGCCAGTTCTTTGATGGGAGCTTTCGTCATTCGCTCACACAAACCATCAAGGTCTTTAGTAGTATTTTAGCTGGCAAACGCACTTTCTTTTAGGTAAGATCTGGCTCATTACTTTACAAATCTAGATTGTTCAATATAACTCAAATAATTCCGCTCGGTTTTTGTCCTCATCTGTTGTCATGCTGACTCAGCTGGCGCAGGTTAGTAGTTTGATATTTTCCGACTCGGATTTGATAGTTTTATTTTGTACATCTCGATATTTATAGCCATCTGGCAAAGTACCACTATTGCCATAGGTAACTCAAAGTAATACAGCCCATATTCTTACAGCCCAGTAACAATCCGACTCGAAACTTCTCGATGTCTAATTATAGCTAACACCTATAATTCATCGTAGTTGATACTTTCTCTCTCGCAAAATACTACGCGTATACCCGCGTGTATAATTGGAGAATATATTTCCATATGATAGAAGAAATAGCACACTTTATTCCACGTGAACGCACTCATTAAGCCTATACCTAAAACTTTATGTCATATATCAACATCATTTCTCGTGAAAACAGAAATTTTTATCATCATCTAACCGTAGCCCCATATGGGAGAAGCTTCTTTCTCTCTTGCTTCTGTTCCTTTTCCTTCTTTTCTTTGTTTGTTGTTCTTCTTTTTCTCTATGGTCTCCTAGCTTTACTTCTTCTTCCTATGCACAACTCCGGGCCTCTGCCCGGAGTTGTTTGGTTGTCTGGTCTTTGTCTTATGGGGGCTATAGTCTTTACTCATTCTGAAGCCTTGTACTCTATGTTACCATATAGTACTCATTGCTGGACTGAAGGCGGTACG
>WRLZ01000056.1 GCA_009777365.1 Candidatus Saccharimonadota bacterium
TAAACACCCCAATATTACCGGGGTGTTTTCTCTTTCTTGGATCTACCCCCAGACGGAATCTTATTCTTCACATACACAGGAGTCGTAATAGTCACGACCGCGCCACCCCCAGGCTTTGATTCCGCCGCAATAGAACCCCCCGTGTAATTAAGAATCAGCCTATTAAGGAAAAGACTAAGCCCAAGCCCCTCGTATGAGAAATCCACCGCCGCCTCCGCACGCGAAAAGGGCTTGAAAAGCTGATCTATCTTACCGGGATCAATCCCACGCCCATCATCACTAACCCTAATCTTTATCATCCTGCCTTGCTTCCGCGTGGAAATATCAATATTACCACGATCCCTCGTGAATTTCACAGCGTTGTTTATCGTAGAGCTTATCACGAAAGAGAAGAGCGTTTTATTCTGCGTAACGGAAATATCACTTATATTCTTCTCAATTTTAATCTTTTTGGACTTA
Organism: Candidatus Saccharimonadota bacterium; assembly: GCA_009777365.1. Lineage (GTDB taxonomy): Bacteria > Patescibacteriota > Saccharimonadia > Saccharimonadales > Saccharimonadaceae > WRLZ01. The sequence goes on from WRLZ01000056.1 coordinate 460, forward strand.
ATATTTTCCTTCTCGTCCTTCACGGCTTGCTCAATCATCTGCTTCAAGCTAAATGCAGACGTGTCGCGATTATCCCCTGTCTTAATCTGCGAAAAAAGCAAAAACTTATCATGCACATCCGTCAGGCTCGCCAGCCCAGCCAAATACAAAGCGTACGATTTCGTGGGCAATGAATCGGGCGTAGGGAGACGCAGAGTATCTAGCGCCTTGCTAATGTTCTCGGCTTGCTGATCCAAGAAATTATTATGCGTAGTATCAATCACCTGCTCATGTGCGATCAGTGCATCATTTTCCTTGCGTATAACTTTCTGTATATGATAATTCCGCATTATTATATAAAGAAGCACCACCAGCGCCGCCAGGATGAAGAGCTGCGAAAACGCATTGCTCGCACCGATCTCTTTCTCACCAACCACCCCGATAAAGAAGTTCGCTAGAATCGTAAGGATAATTGCGAAGACAAGCGGTATCCAAAAGAACACAGATCTCCAAACAGGCTTCGGCTTAGCCACCGCCGCATCGACCCCCTTTAGGGCTGGATTATTCTTTGCCGCATCAAGGCTAGCCGAAATTTTATCTCCCAACGATTGCAAAGTCCTGTTCACCTCTCCGGCTCTCACTTCGTTTATCGCCCCAGCCGCCAGCATCAACGTTATACTGTCGCGCATCGTCGCGATCGGCGTATGCAGATAATGCGAGGCCAACGTGATAAAGTTGTCCTTCTCCTCGGCGATATTTTCCTCTCTTTTATAAAAGGCCATCAACCTCCTCTTATACAAATATTCTCTCAGCGATTGCATAATCGGCACAAGAACAATGATAAAAGCCAAAATGAAAATATACCCTGGAATATGATCAACAACCTCTTCCGGAAGATTACGGAAAAACTCCGCGATTTCTTCCGGCACCAGACCGACTAAAAACTGAGCTAACGGCTGGAGAAAATCCGGTACGTTTTGAACTGGTGGTCGCCCCTCTATTATCCCGTCGCTAATATCAGGAGTATAACAATACCCATCATTATTCACCATACCCGGCGGGGTCTCCGCCTGTATCCCGGGAATATTATGGCAAACATCATCTCCCGCATCGGGCGGCTCGGGCAGTTCGCTCTCCGGTATACAAGTGTTGGTGCTCGGGTCTAATAAATACCCATCCGGAACCGTAAGATGAACCCCGGGGAGATTTGGGCAAAGGCTAACTGGCGGAGTTGGCTGCTCGAAACAGTTCCCATTTGAATCACGGAAAAATCCTTCTGGCACAGTCTCCTGAACCCCCGGAATATTCAAACAGAGATCGACTGGCGGAGGAGGGGGAGTGTAGCAATTCCCATCGTCATCCACAGACATCCCTGGCGGAACCTCTGGCTGTATCCCTGGTATATTCGGACAGGCATCAAACGGCGGCTCTGGCCCCACTACCTCCACCCCAATTTCTCGAACCGTGAAAGCGCTCGCAGGACTCAAGGCACCGCAAACTACGAACATAGCCGCTAAAACAATAATCACCAATCCTGTTCGCGCTAGCTTGCCTATCATACTCTATATATTGTACTCCAAATCCCATTTTATTACAAATTCTCATTGCTCTCCCGCGGGGTTGTTTATTTCGTTTTATTATGCTACACTGTATGTAAAATAAAGTTACAATAGAGGTAAGGAGAATACATGACTAAAATAATGGTTGTTGAAGATGATGCAAATTTGCGCGAAATCTACAGCGTGAGATTACAAGCCGAAGGCTACGAAGTCGTCCAGGCGCACGATGGCGAGGACGCACTCAGCAAAGTCCTGCAAGATAAGCCCGATCTAGTCTTAAGCGACGTCATGATGCCGCGCATCAGCGGCTTTGACATGCTGGACATCCTGCGCGCAACGCCGGAAACCGCCAACCTGAAAGTCATCATGCTAACAGCCCTAAACGACGAGAGCCAAAGAAGCCGCGGCGAAAGCCTAGGCGCCGACCGATACCTAGTCAAGTCGCAAACAGGCATTGATGACATTGTAGTGACCATCAAGGAACTTCTGGCAGAGCCGCCACGCGCGAACGCAGAAGCTCCGGTTGCACCCTCCGACGCTCCAATCGTCACATCAGCCATCCCAACCGTCCAAGAAGCGCTTGCTAATATGAACCAACCTGCTGGCCCAGCTCCATCAGAGCCAGCGCCTAGCCAATAACTATGAACAAAGAAAGCGCCCCCAGACTCAATAAATTCATCGCCGAGCAGACTGGCATCTCGCGTCGCGAAGCCGATGAACTCATCGAGAAGGGCGCTGTTCTTGTCAATGGCGAAGTTGCTCGAATCGGACAAAGAACCACCCCTAAAGATATTATCATTGTCAAAGGCCAAAAAATCGAACCAAAGAGCAATTTCACCTACGTCATGTTAAACAAACCAGTCGGGTACGTTTCCTCTCGCGCCAAGCAAGACGCCGCTCCAACCCTCTACGAACTCCTTCCCGAAAACTACAAAAGCCTAAAAACCGTCGGAAGACTAGACAAAGAAAGCTCAGGACTAATCCTACTAACCGACGACGGAGACTTTGCCCTGCAAATGACCCACCCAAAGTTCTCCAAGGTTAAAATCTATGATGTCGAGCTGGAAACCCCTCTCGAGCCCCTCCACCAACAAATGATGGCAGACTTCGGAGTCAATCTATCCGACGGAGTCTCGAAAATAGGCCTCGAGCGAATCAGCGACGACCGCAAACGTTGGCGAGTAACCCTCCGAGAAGGGCGCAACCGCCAAATCCGTCGTAGCTTCGGCGCCATAGGTTACACCATAACCAAGCTCCACCGCATCAGCTTCGGCAACTACCACCTCGGCGACCTCGCCCCCGGCGAAACCCGCGAAGTCGCCCCCTAGCCATTACGCTTTACATTTCCGCCTCCTTGTGGTATAAATAAAACATGAAATCCGAGATCGAAATAAAGTTTGCCAACCAAGACTTTGACGTCATACGCGAAAAACTAACGCGCATAGACGCAAAACTGGTCACGCCCATGCGCCTCATGCGCCGCGCAGTAATCCACAATGATTTCATGGGATCAAAAGCCTTTTGCCGAATCCGCGACGAAGGAGACAAAACCGCAATAACCTACAAGCAGTTCGACTCATTGTCGCTCGACGGCGCAAAAGAAATCGAAATGACAGTCGAAGACTTTGATACAGCTATCGAGTTATTGAGCGCAATCGGCCTAAAGCACAACTCCATCCAAGAAAGCAAACGCGAAACCTGGCAACTCGGCAACGTCAAGATCGAGCTGGACGAATGGCCATGGCTGAATCCATATATTGAACTCGAAGGCGAAGACGAGGCGAGCCTCCGCGAAGTTGCTGACAAACTGGAACTCAATTGGTCAAAAGGTATTTTCGGCGACGTCATGGCGGTCTACCGCGTACAGTATCCCCACCTCACCGAAAAACAAACCGTCGGCGACCTCGAACTCGTCCGATTCTCCGACCCTTTGCCTGAATTTTTGAAACACAACAACTCGCACGCCGATCATTTCCGAGGCGTGATTATCGAAGAAAGCTTGGAGGACAAAAACGTTCTCGCGAAGCTAAAAATACTCTCGACCGAAGTTGAAAAAGTCACGGAAAAACACGAAACGCCCTGGCTCGACAAATGGACGTTGCATGAGGTTGAAGTAGACGAGGCGAAAGCGGAGGAAGTTGCTAAGGAAATTAGCGAGGCTTTGGACATTGAGCATACTGGGAGTTGGTACGCGGACTATAAAAACGACGCCCATCACTACATGATTTTTTCAGATAGAATTTTTAAGTTAGATCGAAATGACAAATCTGAATGGGACGAATTTCAAGCCTATGCCGAGGAGATTGGATTGCCGAAGCACCAAACATTAAGCTTTGGGCAGAACGTGGATGAAATGGAAAAGGAGAGAGGGAAATGATCCACTTCGCCCGCCATGCCTGCAATTCAAGTAGAAAAAATAAACCAAAACAACCAGAATCCACAACTGAAATTAGTAGATTTTACCATTTCGTGATACAATAAACCCATGAAATACAACCTCGCCTACAAACTGGTAAATATAGCCAAATCTTGTGGTCTAGTTTTTGACGCCAAAAATAACCCCGAAATCAAAGAAATGCAAAAAACCATCGCAAAGCTGGAAAATAAAGCCATAATCTTCCGTGTAGCCAAAGACACAAACGGCGATTGGTATGCCGAATCAACCAACCTTCCAGGCATTTTAACTGGCGGGAACTCCACTGATGATATAAACGAAATGATAAAAGACGCCATTTTTACATACTTTGGCGTACCGGCCAAGTATTGTGACGATAGATTGCTCAGACATGAAAACGAAAGAGTGGAGATAAAGCGGGAAGCCTTTGTGGCAGTATGAGCTATGATTTCCCTGACCGACCTAACGCAAAAACAATGGATAAAAGCTTTTAAGAAACTGGGGTTTGTTGTTGATATTAAAAAAGGCAAAGGAAGCCATGCCAGAGCA
>WRLZ01000057.1 GCA_009777365.1 Candidatus Saccharimonadota bacterium
TATTGTTTTCGTGGGGAGCGAAGCCATGCGAATATTTCACTAGAGAATGTCTCTGAACAGTGACGACTGTCAGAGCCAGGACAAGGCGGAGCATCTGTAACGACAGATGCTCCCCTGTCCGTATTCGATAGTGAAATCGTTCGGATGGCTTTATGACCTAGATGCGACACCTGTCTGTATGTGAAGGTGGAATCGTTTGGATGGCTTGGCGGCCTAAAACGAAAAACACCCCGAAGGGTGTTTTTCTAAACCAAGCAATAACTACAACAGCTCCTCCACCCTCACCCTCCTCTGCTCCATCGTATCCCGATCCCTGAGCGCCAACGTCCCATCCTCCATCGTCTGATAATCCACCACCACACAATGCGGCGTACCAATCTCATCCTGCCTTCGATACCTCTTACCAATATTCCCATTATCATCAAACTCACACATATGCTCGGAAGCCAAAACCTCATAAACTTCCTTCGCGCGCGCGACCAGCTCCGGCTTATTTTTCACCAACGGAAACACCGCATACCTTATCGGCGCCAACTCCTCTTTCAGCCTGAGAACCGTCCGCTCCCCTCCCTCGGGAAGAGTTTCAACAGTATACGCATCACACAAAAACGTCAAAAACATCCGCCCCATACCCACCGAAGTCTCGAGAATCCACGGCACATATTTCTCGCCCGTCGTCTGATCCAAATAATGCAAATCCACTCCCGAGTACTTCATATGTTGCTGCAAATCATAATCCGTCCGATCATGAATACCCTCCACCTCATCAAACCCATACGTCGGAAAATTATACTCAATATCCCACGCATCCTTGGCATAAAACACCAAATGCTCATGCTGCTTCCACCGCAAATTCTCCGGCTTGATCCCAAGACCAAGATACCAATTAAACCGCTCTTCCCTTATCTTCTCATAAGCTTCCTTATTCTCATTCGGCTTAATGAAATACTGCGTATCCGCCTGCTCAAACTCCCTACACCTGAAAAGGAAATTCCTCGGGTTAATCTCATTCCGAAAAGCCTTACCAATCTGCGCCACACCAAACGGAATCTTCATCCGCGTCGTATCGACAATGTTTTTATAGTTCAAATATATACCCTGACAAGCCTCTCCCGGCAAATAAACCGGCGTCTTGCCCTCCCCGGTAAAATCCCCAAGGTTCGACTTCACCAGCAAATTAAACATCCTCGCATCCGTCCAATTATTCGACTTACACTTCTGGCAAATCACCTTCTTCCTGTTCGCATCCCAAAGCGTATTCAGCTCCTCCTCGCTCATTTTCTCATCAGCATGAACACCCAGCGCCCCAAGCTCCTTATCCACCCTCACGCGAACATTACACTTCTTGCACTCCGCCAAAGGGTCAGAAAATCCCCCCACGTGTCCACTCGCCACCCAAGTCTTCGGCTCCTTGAACATCGCCGAATCAATCTCCACATAATTCGGCTTCGTCCTCACCACCGCTTTCCGCCAAGCATTCTTCAAGTTATTAAGCAATAATGACCCATACGGTCCAAAATCATAGGCTCCGCCCAACCCACCATAAATCTCGCTCCCGGGATAAACAAATCCCCGGCGCTTGCAAAAACTGATGATGTCGTCCATCGTCTTCGAAGCTTTATCGGTCTTTATGGTTTCTTTAGCTTTCATAGCCTTCCTTTCATTAACTTTACAGATTCATTATACCATATCAGAGCGAATGAACAAAGTTTAAACAGTTTTCAGCCCGGATTCATTTCGGGCTAGAAAACCCAATTAGAGTTTCTTTATTAACTTTCTTTTCCAAAGAAAGTTAGGCCAGCATCACGCTTATGCTTGCATTCATCCGCAATAGGCGCTAAAATTAAACCATGTGGAGGCAAAAACAGGACTTTCTACTCATAGCACTGCGAGACAATCTTCTGCGCGCGCGGCTAGGGTTGCTTCTGGACGACCCAAGCAAAGCAATGGAAGAAATCGACGCTAGCCTACGCCTGATCGACACAGCCAATGAAATCATAACCTCCGAAGCCAAGTTCTCAGTATTCAACCTCAAATCCATGGGCGCCAGACAAAACGCCCTCATCCTATCCGACGGCGACATCCTAAGACGCGCTCTCCCCATACTTGAGAAATACGCCCACGTCTCCCTTGGCCGCCACAAGCTGTTGGTCGTATTCCACGACCAAGAAAACTGGGCCATCAAGCAACTCTTTCTCGAACTCATAGCCGAGAAAACCAACGCCGAGTGCGTCAGCAGGCGCGGCGCTTTCGATCTTAATTTTCGCGTCGCCAAACAAATGAGCCTACTTGGAGACCCCTCATGCGACTAGCCCTAATCTACGACCGAAACGCCGAGCTAATCTCTTTCTGGCAAAAATTTTTGACCCAAAGGAATTTCCAAGTCAAAACCTGTAGCGACCCCACCAAACTCTATAAAGTCTTAGCCAACAATTCTCCACATTTCATTCTTTTGGACGCCGACCTCCCCGAGTCTGGCGCAATTTTGGGATACGCCAATACTCTTCTGCCGAAATCCCAACCAAACATAATCCTCTACACCATCGCGGATGCCGCCAACTTGAACAAAAAAGTCCTAGGCGCCAAGATTATAGAACTACGCAACATTACGCCGAACAAACTGGAAGAAATCTTCAATGAAAGATAAAGACTACCGAGGCTTAGCCATCGTTATGGGCGGCACCAACTACGGCGAAGCCGACCGCATCATGAAAGTCCTCCTCGAAACCGGCGAACAAATCAGCGTCATGGCCAAGTCCATAAGAAGAAGCAAAAGCAAACTCGCTGGCGGCGCCCAAATCCTCGCCACAAACTACCTCGAAATCCATTTCAGCAGAAGCAAAAACAGCAGCATCCTCGTCGGCGCTCGCATGCAAGAATCCTTCTCGCATATCCTCAGTGACTTTGAACGCCTCGAAACCGCCTACGCTATGATCAAAAAAGTCAAAAAACGAGGCGACATGATAAACCCCAAGTTCTTCGACATCCTCCGCCAATCCCTCCAAGGCCTCAATGACAAATCCATTTCATCCGTCCTCACTCGCACTTGGTTCCTCGTCAACTTCGACCTCCTCATAGGCGAAATCAGCGACCTCTACTACGGAACCGACGGCAAAAAACTAGAGCCCGACGTCAAGTATAATTGGGACGTCGACGAAAAAGGATTCATCGCCACCCATGGCGGCGGCAAATGGAACGCAGACGACATAAAGTTCCTGCGCTTCCTCTCCGAGAAAAGCCTAAAACAAGCCTCCAATATCAAAAACTGGCAACCCCTCACCCAAAAACTCCTCGGCAGCGAAATCATCAGATCGCTTTAAGCCCCTACTTAACACACCTCACCGCCTGCCCAATATTCTTATGGTTACCAAGCGCACCCACACTAATACCATCACCAAAAATATTTACGCTACTAGAATTAACGCTTGACTGAATAGAAGATGTCCAAAATTGAGAACTCTGCGACTGTCTGCGAAGACCATATCCTGGAGCAAAGATACCAGATGAAACAGTATTCAATATATTATCAGTATTTGGATTATTCGGCTGCCAAAAAGCCACTGAGACCATATCGTTGGTAGTATCTATCGGAAGAGTCGGCGTAGCCGCCGTCACGCGCCCCGTCCAGGCAGAGTTCAACATTGCCCATTCGTTCTTACTGTTGTTAGCCGTAGCCGCCGTGCCCACTTGCCCGACTGGAAGCCTCCACCCAGCTGGGCAGATAGTCGAGCCGCCGCTACCCAATGATTCTCCCCCAAATCCACCCATAGCCCCAATTACACCTACGCTAGCATATCCCGCGCCATTACCGGTATTTGTCACTGCTGCACAGGTCGGCACAGTAGAATCATCCAACCCTGCCGCCGCGCACCAGCTATATAGATATTGCCCTCCACATATAGACAGCATATTTTGGTTGCCTTGATTGGGTAGATAATCCGTATCAAGTGTCGCCAACCCAAACTGGCAACGCACACCCCCTAGGGGGCCATTATCATTTGATGATGGATCTATCGGCACGTTAGGATTAGTGTTTAGGACAACCCAACGTCTGGTCGAGCTACTATCCCATATCCCCGACACTGGCGCAGTGCTATCCGAACCAATACCACTGTCCCATATATTTAACTGACCACTCGAGCCATCCACGCCACTTGGCACCGCATCCCCAAAAGTATTATCTCCACCACCAAGGTATGCCAAACTATCTATCGTCCAACACTTCCCATCAAGCATCTTCCTCACTCGATAAACCTTATTGTCTCTAGCATCAGCCAAAGTCAAAGTACCGCCTATGCCCATATCCGAGCAATCTGCTGCCGTAAACTCCTGCATAAGCGGAAACGATATTGGCGGCTCCGTCGGCATGCTTATACCTACAGCCGTCCAGGTTACGGTAGCCGAGTAGGTATCGGGGTTGGTGGAGCCGCCGGCACAAAAGGCGAAGTAGTATGGACGGGTCTCGTCCACATTGCCCGGGTCGTTGTTGTCCACGGTGTCTATGAGGGTTGGGCTGGTCGGCACGGCCGCGTAGTTGCCGGATAGTATGGAGGTGCTGATGTTATATAACGTGGAGTAGGATGGATCGAAGGCCTGTGAGTGGTTGCCGCCTATTCCCGGAGTGGCAAAGCCCCATGCGTTGCAGTTGCCGCTCGAGAACGGTATGGGGTTGTCTATGCCGCCGCCGGATGGAACAAGGGCATTGCTGCCCATGTTCTGCCCCACCATATTGGCCGTGGCCGAGTTTATGCTTAGGTTATAGCCATAGATACCGGCGGCGGTAACACGGACATTGGTCTCCA
>WRLZ01000058.1 GCA_009777365.1 Candidatus Saccharimonadota bacterium
ATTCATCAGCGAAAAACTCCTCTCCTTCCACATCTTCATAATGCGCTGGTTCGAAGAGCTGACTTTCCTGCATTATGAAATAGAAATATCCGCGCTCCTAGCCACACTCTCCTACGCGGCCATCATTTTAATAATCATATTCCTAAAACACAAAACCAAGCTCCGCTTCCGCGAAGTCGATCTCCTCGACTTCACCCCATACAAAAATCCACAAACAGCAAAACTCCCCCGGTAATTTTCGTCAATATCCACGGAAATTACGCCAACGCCAACTCAATAGCCGCCCTAATCAAATCCAATAGTTCCTCTTTCGTCACCTGCCCCGAACAAATAATCTCTACCCATTCCTTAGGCGACATAACCTTACTCGGCAACACACTCTCGAACCTCTCCTGCAACATCTTCGAAAGGCCCTCATTGCATCGCATATCAATTCGTAGCGGATCAGTACCCTTATGCACCACCAAAAAGTTCCTGTTCTCCTCGCCCACTTTTATCCGCCAAAGCATCAACACTTTCTCATCCACGATTTCCTTATGCACCGAAAGATCCCAAGCATTCTGCACCGCCGCCTGCACCAAAAAATCACTAACCTCAGTCTCACTCAAATTCCCGATCATTTCTTATCCTCCTGCTTTACTTTCATACCTTTCGACACAATATCAACATAAACCCTAAGCTCTTCGATGCTTCCCTTTATATCCTCCACCGCCCTGTGCCGATCCGGCTTCTTGACCTCAATACCAAACTTGTTTGCGAATACTATCTTCCACGCCGAAACATCCAACATCCTATAATGCAACATATCGTCCAAAACCGCCCACTCGTTTTTTATAAACTCCCTGTCCTTATAAACAGAATTACCCGCCAAATAAACCGGCTGACTAGAATCAAAATTCTCCAAAATAAATTTCAATATCAGTTTTTCAACTTCTTCGCTAGTGAGTTCCGCTTCATTATTTTGCTCAACCAATTTCTTCCTCACCTTGGCAAACTTCTTCCAAAACTCTCCTCGCATCCGTTCCCCAATAATCTCCCCATCAACCTTCACCGCACTCGCCAGCGTCGCAATCTCATTAAAATCCCAATCCGTCGCAATAGCCCCAACTTCCAAAATCCTATCCTCCGTCGGATCAAGCCCAGTCATCTCGAGATCAAGCCAAAGAAGCGTCGCCCTTTTCTTAGTCATCCTTCTTCTTTCCATCTACAGGCAAAGCCTGCGCCGAAAGCTCTTTGGAAGCAAAAATCTCTGGGTAAACACTCTTCGTCGATTCACTCACCTCATTCTTCATCATAGGGAAAGGCACACCCTCCTTAGCACTCACACCCTCCAGGAACCAAAACACCCTCTCCGAGTGTCCCCATCCGCAAGTCGGCGGCATCCCATATTCAAGCATCTCCACAAAATCAATATCAAGCATCATCGCCTCATCATCACCCTCGTCTCGCATCTGTTGCTGCTCCATAAATCGCCCCAATTGATCAATCGGATCATTAAGCTCCGAATACCCATTGCCAAGCTCGCTCCCCGCAATCACCGGCTGAAACCTCTCTACAGTCCTCTCATCCTCTGGGTTAGTCTTTGCAAGCGGCGAAATAAACTTCGGTGTATTGATCAACCATGCCGGTCCCGCAATTGTCCGGCGGATATTCTTCCAAAGCTTGTCGATCCCGCGCGATCGGTTTTCTGCATTCTCAACTTCCAGTCCATTGTCTTTAATGGCTTTCTTAATATCCTCCAAACTCGACTCGAACACGTCAATGCCATACTTGTCGGAAATAACCTTCGCGTAATCCAACTTTTCCCATTCTTTTTCAAAATCAACCTCAAACCCGCGAATGCTAAACTTCGTCTTTCCCCAAGTCTCCTTCGCAGCATACGCATAATATTTTTCCATAAACTTCATGCCATCCTGCCAATCCCAATACGCCGCATACCATTCCATCGCCACATGCTCCGGCAAATGCTCATCCGTAATCCCCTCGTTACGAAACCTCGGTCCAATATCATAAACCTTCTCAAACCCCGCGCCAATCAATCTCTTCAGCGGCAACTCATGACTAATCCGAAGATACACGTCCTGGTCAAGCGCGTCAATCTCCGTCACAAACGGATTCGCGTCGGCTCCCCCCGTCGTATGCTCCAGCACCGGAATATTGACTTCCACAAAACCGGCATCATTAAAGAAATCCCTCGTCGCTCTCCAAAATTCACTTCGTCTCCTGAACCGCTCCCGCACTTCCGTGTTGACATTCATGTCAACATACCTTCGGCGAAACCTCTCCTCTTGATTCTCGAAAGATTCGTAATCCAGTGGCATTGGCCGTATAGCCTTCGTCAAAATACGTATCGTCTGTACAAAAACTGAAATCTCGCCAGTCTTCGTCTTTCCTATATCTCCTGTCGCCTCAACAAAATCCCCGGTGTCCAAGAGTTTAATATTCTCAATACCAAGATTATCCTTGCCTTTTTCAAAAGGCTCCACGTCGCCTTTACGCAAAAACAATTGCATCTCTCCCGTCTCATCGGCAATCTTTATAAACACCAAATTACCAAAACTCCGAATACCCTTAACCCGCCCCACCACATTAACAGAAAGTCCATTCCTGCCTTCTTCTGCACTCTTCATTATTTCATCAAAATCAGCCAAAACCTCGCCAATCTCCACCGTCCTATGCGAACCCGCCGGGAACGGATCTATCCCCAAATCTCGAAGCTCTTCAAGCTTCCTAAGACGTTCATTTCTATAATCTTTTAGTGTAGCCATTATACTGTATATAATACCACATATCAGCGGAAATTACAAATCTTCCTCTTCGCTCCTCTCGCCCTCTTCTTTCTTGGCTATCTTTTTATTATACTCTTCCACTTCCTTCTCGTACTTCGCGTAAGCCTTATCATACTCTTCTCTCTGCTTCAAATATTCTTCATTGCTAACGGACACACCGCTTATTTCCCCTGTTGCGTTAGCATCATACTCCGCGCTCCCGAACCCAAGCACCAAGTACATGATCGGCTCGAAAAACGCCATCAGCACACCATATCCGACACCCTTATTGAACTTTTCCGCCAACTTTATATTGCGATAGAACGAAACAAAAATATTCAAGGGATTCACGAAAGTTCCAAGAACCCACCAAGGCGAAAGCCCGGCAATTTGCAAAAAGATCACTATGTTATAAATCGGGATCAACGCCTTCCAACCCTTCTCTCCGGCTTTCTCAAAAATCTTCCACGCGCCAATCACCCACGGAATATAAATTATTATCATCATCACAGCCACAATTCCCCAAATCGCCAAAACCAGCCCCAGCACATCCACCGTATTATCATAATACCCATAACTCGTCGTCATCGCCAACATATCCAACATCTCTATTCCTTTCACTTAATTTGATAATCTACGCTAAGTATAGCACAACTCTACTAAAACCAGAAAACGCCCCCGATAGCGCAGAAGCGTTTTTAATATAAAAATATCGAACTAAGCCTCTAAGCCCTCTTCTTGTATTTTGCTTTTCCAAGACCAAGCACCAAGTACATGATCGGCGCAAAAAACGCTATCAATACCCCATACATCGCGTCTTTGCCAAACTTCTCGGCAAGCTTTATGCTAACGTAAAACGCCAACACTATATTCACTACAGGTATTAGATACAAAAGAATCAGCCACCCGGAAAGCCCGGCTACCCTAAAGAGTATGACTATGTTATAAATCGGGATCAAAGCCTTCCAACCCTTTTGCCCCGCCTTCTCGAAAATCATCCACATTCCAATAATAGACATTATCGCAAATACAGCCGAGCAAGCCAGCGTAGACCCAGCCATCATACCGCCGCCACCCACACTCCAGTTCCCATGCCAAGTACTTTCCCACATTGTCGCCAATAGATTCAACATTTTTCTTTCCTTTCGTTTTTAATCTAATTAGTTCAAGTATAGCATAGCCCTGCAATAAAACAAAAACGAGAAAACACCCTAATCCAAGGGTGTCATCTCAAGTATATAATACCCCTGCCGAGGATCGCACTATTTTGCTATCCTACCCACAGTACTACTGTATAAAGAGAAAAAACTCCCCTTGCGGGGAGTTTCTCCATAATTCGGCATCTTGCTATTTTCGCTTTCACTATCTTCGCCGCAAGCAGGCTTAACTTCTGTGTTCGGAATGAGAACAGGTGTTTCACTGCCGCTATGGACACCGAACAATCACAAAAATTTTATGTCGCGAGCGGTCAAACTGAACCATTACTCCAGAGCTAAAATCTTGCGCCCTGAGCCTCACTACAATTTTTGTGACAATCGGAGACCATAAGGACCGAATTTCACTCTAGTATTAAATTGACATGGCGCGTTTCCACACCAACTACTAATCAAGTCTACTCTAGTTATTCCGCTTATGCAAGCATAATTGGCATAACTAAAGACATAAAAAGTCAATGACGCTATTAGTACGCTTCGACTCCATACCTTGCGGTACTTCCATCTTGCGCCTATCAACCAGATCTTCTCTCTGGGCGTTCATAGGGAAATCCAATCTCGGGATCAGCTTCACGCTTAATATGCTTTCAGCGTTTATCTTACTTAGACATAGCTACTCGGCATTGCAGCAGGTGGCCACAACCGATACACCAGCGGTCTACTCATCTCGGTCCTCTCGTACTAGAGACAAATTCCCTCAAATTTCCTATTGATCATGCCGGATATAAACCGAAC
>WRLZ01000059.1 GCA_009777365.1 Candidatus Saccharimonadota bacterium
CGGTTCCGTGGGGGAGTTTGACGACGGCGCGGATGTTTTGGTCGGCTTGGCGTGGGTCAACGTTCAAGCGAGCGTGGAGCTCGACAGTCGCGTCGAATTTGGTTGGGGAGGTAGCGAGAGCCAATTTGACGGCTTCGTCGATTGGGTAGAGTTTGGATTGGTCGATTTTCTTGGCAACTTCCTGGTATTTTTTGCCGCGGCGTTCGATGCGTGGGCGAGTAACCGGGCGCGGGCCTTTTTTAACTTCTGTTGGAGTTTCGCGGTCGGAAGCGATTCGCTCTTGGCGTTCTTCTTCGGCCTTGACTTCCTCGATGTGCTTTTTACTGCGCTTACCGCTTTTGGCAAAAACTTCGTCCTCGGCTGGGGTTTCTATTGGGGGTTGGGTTGGGGTTTCCGTAGCTTCCGCAGGAGCGTCGGCAACGATTTCCTCGTTCTTTTTTAGTTCGTCAGTCATTTTGTTCCTTTCTGTGGTGCGTGCGGCTGGATATTTATGATTCTAGCCTCCCACTATACTCTTGACTTGTGGGTATATTATAGCACAGTAGTTTGAATATGTCAATTATTCGCCTGGGGGATCCAGGCTTTTGGCTAAAGAGCGCATGGCGGAGCGTTACCGCTTGGGGGATTTGCGAGGGCAGAGCCTGCGCGGGTTAGCTGGGCAGGAGGTGGTTTTCGCCGCTGACGACACGCTTGCCGGTTTCTTTTTCAAAATTTTCGCGAGCGTTTCTTGCGATACGTCCGCCTACTAGTGCTGATTTTTTGTTTTCGTCAAAGCCTGTTGCTTCATCTCTCTCGGCGACTTGTCGGGTGGATAATTCCGCTAGGGCGGTGAAAAGGAGCTCAGCTTCGTTCATGTGATCACGCAAATTCTCTTGGTCTAGGCCTTTTATCTTTTTGTGCATACCAATATCGATACCGGCCCACTCTTCGTGGATTATATTGGTTAGTTTGGCAAAGTCTTTGGGGTCATTTACGTCATGGTCTGCCCAGTAGTTGGTTAGTTTGTTGCGGGTTTCTTGACCGTACATCCTTTGGCCGATCCATTTCTCGCTACGACCCATTTTGCGATAGTTTTCGCGCGCACGGTCTATGGCTTTCTCCGGGTCAACAGCTTCTAGGATCCTCTCCTTGCCGATACGTGCTAGCCAGAGCTTAAATGGTTCCGCCTTTTTGCTAGGGATGGATTGGATTAGCCGGAAAATCTGCTCCATGTTTCCGACATCGGACAAGTACTTCTTTCCGTCATCAGCAGTTAATTTCAGTTGGTTACAACTTGTAACCAACTGACTGCCTTCCTTTTTGAGTCGATTTTTCAATACGTTCCAGTAGTTTTTCGCAGCCTTGTAGTCGTTGTCGGTTAAAACTGCGACTATATCCACGATACTGAACCACCATTCTCCTTTGTCAAAAACTCTTCGCACTCGTTTGTTGTCGAAAAAGGGTTTGTCCTTTTCCATTTTTATAATATATTTCTTGGCGTTCATGGTTTAATTATACCAAATCACCTGATGGCAGGCAAGCATAAGCTTGACGGGTGGGGGTGGCTATAGGATAATGACGTTGAAGTGTTCTTGGAGTTCGCTTAGGCGAAGAGGCATTAAAGGGGGGTATATCTGTATTATACGAAGAGCTTCTATAAGCTCGTCTGCGTTAATGACACGTCCATGCTCCAAAGTGGCGACGAAGTTTCTAAAGTCGGGGTAATTTTTTGAATGCGAGTCTATGTTATCATTCACCCAGTCGATCATGCCGCCAACACGCTCCGTATCAGCTAAAAACTTACTCACATTTAGCTCGCTCTGCATTATATCCTCCGCAGAGATACCGTCTATTATTATGCGAAAGTCGCCAGCAATACCATACGGAGACCAATTGTCAAAAGATTGTTCTATGACATGTATTTCACGAAGCTTATCAGCTAACACGGGATTACCCACTCTGTCAGCCAGTACGCCGTAGCTCGTAAGAGACAGACAATTCCCCGTATCCGCATCACGACCCTCGTCAATATAGCGCATGCCGCATGTTGCAGTAGGGTTATCCCTCATCGTTTTTATAAACTCATGGTTAAGCTCCGGGTTTATTGTGATCAAATTCATAATATGCATATATTCCACAACTCTTGGGTCTATTGCCCTCGCCTCCCCCTCTCCGTTTGTCCTTATTACTCTTTCTCCTACAACCAAAGTCCCCCAGCTAGCGATTAGGGTATATACAGCAACTGTGAGTACCATAGCTATTGCTCTTGTCAAATCTTTCTTCACATAATCTCTACTCATTACTACTGTAAGTATACTTCATTGTGAGTAATATGTCAAACAAAACACCCCTCAGCAAACAGTAGTAATCCTTGACTTCTAAACTACTAACCGGTATAATCTTAGCATATGCGTAAAGCAATAAGGAGAAATTATGAAAAAAGATTCTAAAGAATCAAAGCGGAAGATTATTGATATTGAGGCTGAAAAGGCGATATTGAGGAGGTTGAGAGGATTATTACCAACTATAGGTGGCATTCTATTGCTAGCACTGTCATTTTTTATCACATGGAGATACGCAAGCTTAATCTTGGAATCGGGCGGCTGGTGGAGGCCATGGACTTACCTCATGCCGTTGCTGTTTGCTGTTGTCTTAGGACTTCCTGTGGGTGTGTTTTTGGTTATCAAAAAGAAACTCCCAAGAGCCCCAATCTGTCTTAAATACTCTTTAATCGCTCTAGTTGTTATATGTGCTATATTATGGGGTATTTCAAATGTCAGCAGCTTTCTCGACATACTCAATCGTTGCGAATCAGCTCCAACTCCGAGACTTAGTTGCTCTGAGATAAGATTAGAAATTGCTCTTACGATTGCCCTAACCTCGGCGGTTTTTGCAATTGGTGCCGGCGCAGCATTTTTCATTCATCGTAAACATAAACAGAAGAATTTGAAGTAGAATAATAGAATAAGTTATTGATTAAGAACACCCCCAGACTATCTGGGGGTTATTGATTTGTCTGGCGGCCAGGCATTATTTAGTTTAGGTTACTTACCAAACTGAAGCAGTTACGGTTCCTCTTATTGCTGAGTTTCTGACTTGGACAACATACACATCATTGCCGCACACGAAGGTGTTACTCCCCATCCAACCATTACCCATAATTGATTGAGAGAGACTAATCACATTATGGCCTATCCATATTTGCTGCCAATTCTCGTCGAGTAAACGTACGTCAATTCTGTCATTAACGCCTAATCCTGCAACACTAATCCACGCAGTTCCATTGATTCCGCCGCTCCAAGAGCCTGGAGGCTTCGATAATACAGTGGTCCAGCCCGTCGAAAGATTAAAGGTGTTACTGAACGGAACGATAGCTGATTGCTCGGAAAATTCCACATCTTGCACTGCAAAATTAATTTCTTGCACTTCCACCACAACCGTTTGCTCTGCCGCAAAGGCGGTTGATGGGAGCATCATGGCAAACATCATTACGAATGCCAAAGAAATAGATAAAAAGCGTCTTGCTTTTGTCCTTTTAATCATAAAAAGTTACTACCTCCTGAGAGTTTTAATATTTGTTTGTGCCTGACAGCACCAAACCTCTCTACTATATCATACATGGCAAATATTTCCAAATCTTTGCCCGTACCCACTACATAACACCACCTACACCTCACCCCAAAGCGCAACAAATAATCACCCGAACTGACTCCAAGAAAACTAACTCATGGAGTAAGATAAGTAACAACAATTAAACACAAGCCTACTCCACCCCCTGCAAATCAACAAATATCAGCCTATTCTCCACATCGAAATAATACAGCCTGCGGTTGTTATCGCTTATAAAAACATAATCCAAACTCACCGGCTCTATCGCCACCTCTCGCTCATTCTGCCCATCAAAATCCTTCACAAAAAACTTATCCTCCCGCATAAAGCTCATAATGTGCCCATTAAACCAATGATTCGCGCTTATCTCTTCATAAAAAACATCATTCTCTATGTCATAGTTTTTATCCCCCACCCGAAGAAACCTGCCGCTCGGAGAGAACGACAAATTCCCCGTATCTTCAATCGTTGTCAATCTCTCGGCATTCTCAAAAAATCTCCCTCGACTGCTATAATAAATTATCGTCTGCTCCCCAAACTCAAGCGCCAAATAATTCACATTATCATAGCTCGCCATCGCCATCTTCGGCTTCTCGTCGAACGCTCTCCAATACGTCGGCGTAGCGTCTCCAATCTGATAGAAAAACACCTCGTACCTGTTGTTCTGCGTATTCTGCGCCACGAAAACCAAATCCCGATAATTAAATTCCGCCTCCATCATCACCCTATTCGTCACACCAATCAGCGTGAGTCTCCTGCTGTTCGCCGTGTACAAAAAGACTGTATTATTGCTTCCCTGTACCCAAAAATTATTGTCGTTATGCGTCGCGACAATTCTCTCCAACTTTATCTCGTCTTTCTCTTCCGCGCCGCCCTCCTCGGTAGCCTCGCCGTTCCTCGCGACCGTTATATCAATCAGCTCCTGCAAACTCTCCATCGTAAAGTTCAATCTTTGCACCCGATAGTTATTCCCCCCGCTAAAGTCCACCGAATAAAGCACCTCGTCCGCGTCTTTCGCCAGCAACCTGTTCGAGTTTAATGTCTGAATTGGCGTAAGCTCAAAAGTCGCGTCAGCCACCGGCCTCATCCGTAGCGGGAAAAG
>WRLZ01000060.1 GCA_009777365.1 Candidatus Saccharimonadota bacterium
AGCCCCCACTCAACCCCCCAAAAGCCCACACTCAAGCCCCCGCCCAAACCCCCAACCCTCCAAATCCTTAGCCCCACAACCCATAATAAACTAAAGATGAACCCCCACTTGCATTCCCATTTTGCTTATGGTATATTTTATTTAGTATATATAAATAGGTAAATCAAAGGAGTAACATGGCTAAAAAACGGGCAAAAGGAGCAAATTTTAGGCTAGCTTTTTCCAAAGTCGGCAAAGTGTTGACAGGAGTCTCGCTTGCAGTTCTGGTAGTATCAAGCTTAATGGAGGCAGCCCTGACCATCACGACCATCCCCCTCGAAAACAAAGACGGAATCCCAACAGGCTGGGCGGAACTCGCCAGCGGCAGCATGCCCGCTCGCTTGACCATGCCCATAACCTACTGGGACCAACGCGAAGATCCATATAACGGCGGCAGAGGCGGCGACCATGAAGGCCGTCAGTTCGAGTGGCAACGCTGGGTCTCAGCCCACGGCCTTAACCACGGCTCAGGACTCCAGCAGGGAATAGTCCAAGATCGTCTCGGTGCCAACGGCTTCCCGGTTCCTTCCTATACTTCCATCGCCGAAGCACGTGCCGCGGGCATAGCCTTGTCCAGTCGCGGTGTCGTTGGCCACAATCCCGTCCGTCCCGAAGATCCATTCTACCGCTGGTTCAACGAAGTCCCCGGTCTCAGTAAACGCTTCGACCGCACTATCGACTTCCATCTTGTCGGCGATTTCACATACCAAGCCGGCGGCAACGGTCGCGACTTTTTCCCTCTCGATAGCATCCCCGAAGCTATGGAGTTTTCCCGCGGAGATTTCACAAACAACCGCCCACACCGCAACTTCCATTTCACCACAGCTTTCCAAACTCCATTCGTTGTCGAAGCCAATGGCACGGAAGAGTTCCAATTTTCTGGTGACGATGACGTCTGGGTATTCCTAAACGGCCGACTGGTTATCGACCTTGGCGGCCTACACCAAATCCTGCACGGCAGTTTCCGCATTGGCGAAGCCGACGCAAGCGGGCACATTCCGGTCTATTCAACCGTAGGCGGCGTAACCACAGTTTTCCATGATGTCGGCCTAAAGGCTGGCGAGCCAACCATGCTCCACTTCTTCCACGCCGAACGAAGCACCGACGAATCCAACCTCCTCATCACCTTCCGATACATGAACGTCGCGACGGCGCAAGTTGACGTCAACCCTGACGAAATCGTGGAATCCCCTTGCGAGCCCCTCCTCATCAACCAATCCGTCTCAAACACCGACCCATTCTCCTCCCTCCAAGTCGTCGGTATGACCAGCTGGCTCAACCCCGGCACCGAATATGACCCAAGCGGAGGCTTCATCAACTTCAACGACGGCGTCTCCTTGCAATATAGCTTCAACCCAAACAGCGACAACTGGAAAACCATAACCCTCAACCCTCCAAGCACCAACAAAGACAACTCGCTCTTCAAGGAGGGTCCAATAATCCTATCCCCTATGGGGCAATCTGGTGATACAGTCTATTTCCGCTATAGCTTCCAGGCCAACAATTGCGCCGACGGACTATTCAATGTCCTATCTGTCAAAACCGAGTCCACTGGAGGCAACCAACGTGTCGAAAACAACGTCACCCCTATCATCCCAATTGCTCGGGTCGACCTCCCGCAAATTGGAGAAGAAAATTACGAGATTTTTGAGTTTGACATTGAGCCAGAGCCAGAGCTTGACATCGAGCCGGGCCAGGGCTCCACAGACCTCCCTCCTACCATCGAGGAAGACGATCTCGAGCAGGATCATAGTATTCTATTCCGCGTGCCAAATACCGGTATCGGCCGAATCATCTTCTCCAAATGGTGGCTCGTCGGCTGCTTGGCGACCTTCGCGATAATCTTCGCCCTATGGCGCCTCAATGAGAACTACATCATTCGCCACAACTTGCGTGGTGATGCTAAAACCAAGCCAAAAGCCAAACCGCGCGCCAAAACTTCAGGAACCAAGAACTTCAAGGTCATCTCTCCTAAGTCCAAAACCAAAACCACAGCGAGCAAAAACAAGAAAAAATAAACCGACATGCCGCCCTTTATCCAATACATCCTAATAGCGGTTGCCGCTCTCCTAACCCTAGGACTTGCGGCTTCCACTTTTTCCGGTCGGCGCGGTTTCCGAGGCCTCAGAAGCTGGATGTTCTTCTTCATGTCTCTCCTCGCCGTCGTCTGGTCCATATTCCTCATCTTACGTATCAACAATAGATCGGAATACGTCGGTGTCGACAGCATACTCTACTCTGTCCTAACCTTTGCATTCTTCGGCGCCATAGTCTTCCGCATCGTCGTTTCCTCCATCGAAAGCATCCGCGCCAGAGGTAAAAAAGACAAGCGCGGCCTCAGCCTCGCCGCCATCGCCTATTCCATCATGGCCGTAACCATCCTGACCTTTAACATCATCCTGCCTTTCATATTCGGAAACTATGATCTAATCTGGATGGGCGTCATCGGCTTCTTCATCTTTAATATTCTCATCTTTATCAACATAGTCAAAAACGAATACTTTGACCTCAAGGAAAATTTCCTCCACATCGTCTCCTACGCTTTCGTCGTCATCTTTGTCGTGGCGCTTTATCTTTTGGCACTCGGCGTCGTCTACAGATTCGTTTTCCGCGTCGAAAACCCCAGCCTCGAGCTCTACACCGTCAACGCCATCCTGGTTATAATCCTCATCCTAATGCTCCCGCTCATCAACGAAATGAATTTCTTCCTCCGCCGCTTCATGTACGTTGACACCTACGACATTGACGGCCTAGTCGCAAAAATGAACAGGGAAGTCCTCGGCGCCCGCGACATCGAACGCACCCTCGAAGTCGTCTCCAGCCTCATCATCAACGAACTCAACGTAACAGGTGCCTACTTTGTCATCATGCGTTCCCCCGAAGAAATCAGCCTCGTCTCCGGCAAAACCAAACGCGGCCTCAACCACGACGAAATCCTCATTGTCAACAAATCCATCGCCATGGGCGCAGGACGCGTCCTCGGCAAAGATGTCGTCATGGTCGACGAACTCCCCGCCAACCTGCGCGCCGCTCGTATCCTCCGAGAGCGTCGCTTCGCCGCCCTCGCCAAAATGTTCGTAATCGAGAATAACGGACGCAAATTGGCCGGCTTCCTCCTCGTCGGCGAAAAACATCGCCACCGCAAATTCGACCCTCGCAGCAAAAAAGCCCTCGCCATCATCACCGGCCTCACTGCCATCGCCATCACCAACATCGAATACTACTCCCGCCTCAAAATCCGCGACACACAACAACCCCTCCCCCAAGGCCGCCCCAACAACAGCAAGAAAACGAAATAGCATAACTATCTCTACCAAGCATACTATCGAATCCTCTGGGTGGTCGGGGGCACAACGTAATTCTGTCAACGATTCTAGCGCGTGGCCTATTCGTGGGGGATATGCAATAGGAGGGCGTGAAGACGATGGCCTAGAGGCTGTAAGCTCTTGGCCTGGTGCATCGCAGGCCTGGGCTGGTTTTCGTGGGGAGTGAAAAAACCGCCGATTTCTCGACGGATTTTTATTAATATCAGCTATTCATGCGTGCTTTTTGTTGCAAAACTCCAATATCTCTTCAAGCGAAAGCCTGCCTGTGCGAACAACGATATTCGCTTTTGAATCATGCATGCCTAAAATCGCTTGTCGGATACACTCCGGGTCGATAAGCAGAACTTCTGCTCCAATGAAACTCACTACTGCATCAGTCACTATAGGCTCATCATCCGCTGGAATAGTGTCGAAGCACCATCTGATTGTCCTTCTTATAGAACTTCTATCGTAGCCAAAGGTATGGAAAGGTGTCCCGCATACGATCGCGTGCCACATCTTGCCATCTTCTTCCTTTGTAAGTACCGCACCTGGCATAGTGCCACGCACTACTGCATCAGACCAATCGGGCATATAGATGCCGCCTGTTTCAACAGCAAAATGACGAGCTTCATACTTTGAGTAACCAATATGCATACCCGTATTGTCTGTTCCGATAATCATAACTCTTCCTCCTCCAGATCGGGAAATTTGAATAGCTTATTAAGATACAATCAAACAGCTGAATACAGTGCCGCCACCCTCTAGCAGTATAATAGAGAAACATTCCCCATTGTATGTACATTATATCACACTTTGCCTAAAAAGTCAAGCATTTTGGGCTATTTCGGGGTGTTTTTAGGATAAAAAGTCGGGGACAACAGTAGTAATACGCCAAATAGCTATATTCCTGTACGAGACCCCTTGTATTACCTCTTTTTCTTCGCAACCTTCTTCGTCTTATTCACCCCACCACCAATCGCCATGAGCAACCCCCCAATAGCCAACCCAGCGCTCCCAATCGTAATATACGCCCAGCCCCTTCGCCTACGCCTCTTCACGAGATCACGATAAATCACCTCAAACTGATCAATAGTTCTACTAATCTCATGCGTCCTAGCAATATTCAGACTCTGAAGCGCAAAGCGTAAACGTAAATCATCATCATTCAAAATCTTCTGAATCGCCTTCGCCATCTCCGCCACGTCATCCGTCGGAACGATGAACCCATTGCCATTGACTA
>WRLZ01000061.1 GCA_009777365.1 Candidatus Saccharimonadota bacterium
CATCGGTTGAGAGGCAGTGGGGGGCGGATGGGGTGGAGAAGGAGGTGGGGGCGGACGAGTCTGAGCTTGAGACGCTGGAGGAAGTTCCTGAAGAGGTAGAGGAGGAGGATGGGGAAACGGAAGAG
Source organism: Candidatus Saccharimonadota bacterium (assembly GCA_009777365.1). Taxonomy (GTDB): domain Bacteria; phylum Patescibacteriota; class Saccharimonadia; order Saccharimonadales; family Saccharimonadaceae; genus WRLZ01. The sequence continues at coordinate 126 of WRLZ01000061.1, forward strand.
GAGCGGCTGGCTCGAGAAGAGGCGGCAAGGGAGGCCCATGAGCGAGCTGTAGCGGTTGCGGCGGCTGAGAGAGAGGCGGCGGCGCGGGCTTGGCAAGAGTGGGTTTCGATACCTGCGGGGCAAAGGCTTGTAGATGCGGCTTGGCCGATGTTGGTGGATAAGGCTTCGGCATATACTTATGCGATAAGAGGCACAGCGCCACACGCGAGTATTAACGGAAATTATCTTGCGGCGAGGGCGAGAATCGGGGCATGGGGGTCATATGAAGATTGTGGCTCGTTTATTGCGACTGTGGTGCGGTCGGCGGGGATTGATACTGTATTCCCAAGATTGACAACGGGGGTGATGATGGCGCATATGGAGCGATCGGCGAAATGGACGGGTGTTCCAAATACTGGAGATATTGGCGCCCTCTTGCCTGGTGACATACTGGTAAACACTAGTCATATTTTTATCTACCTGGGCGGGACGATGGCGGCGCATGCGCGGCTTGATTGGGCGTTGCCTTATGCTTTTGATATTTATACGCCGTTTGTGCGACCTGAGGAGTGGCCGGAATTTGGAACGCCGGAATGGGAGGCGTACCCCGAGGAGTGGATTACGATGGAACAGAGGATGTCGTCGGGAGGGCAATTTCGAGATGGGGTGTGGCAGAATAGTAGCGGAGTGTATAGGATTTATAGGGCGGGGTATTAGATATTGATTCTTTTGCTGCGTTGTGCTATAATTAACTTAAGTGGCTCTGTAGCTCAGTTGGTAGAGCAGAGGCCTGAAGAGCCTTGTGTCGTTGGTTCAAGTCCAATCGGAGCCACCAGAATAATCTAAAGTCTTGCTCTATAGGTAGAGCAGAGGCGTTAGATTTGAGGTTCCAAGAGCTTTGTTATGTAAAACAAGCCAGATCGGAGCCATAAGAATAATTAACTAAGGAGGTGCTATGCAAAAAGTAGACACTAAACCTCTATCGGGGTTTATTGAGCTCTTGCCAGAGTGGCAAGCTGAGTTTGACCGCATTCGCGGCGAGATTCTTGCGATGCACCATGCGTATGGGTTTATTAGTATTGACACGCCTCTCATTTATCGGAGGGATTTGTTGCTGGCGAAAGCTGGTGGAGACACTGAGAAGCAGATTTATGAATTGGAAAAAGGCGATACCAAGTTGGCGCTAAGATTTGACCAAACTGTGCCGCTAGCGATTTATGTGGCGAATAATAGTAGCCACTTGGCGTTTCCGTTTAAGGTTTCGCAGATTGGACGAAGCTATCGTGGAGAGCGGGCGCAGAGGGGGCGGCAGAGGGAGTTTTATCAGTGTGATGCGGATGTGATTGGGCGGGGCGAGTTGCCTGTGGCGTATGACGCGGAGATTATTTCGCTGTTTCATGATATTTTCACGAAGCTCAAATTTGGAGATTTTACGATTCGGGTGAGTAATCGTAGGCTGATGACAGGGTTTTTGGAGAGTTTGAACCTGAAAGAGGAGCAATTGCAGAAGACGATCAGTATTGTTGATCATGCGGAGAAGATTACTGGGGAGGAGTTTAGGACGCAACTTTTGGCAAATGGGGTGGATGAGGATTTGATCTGGAAATTGATGGACTTCCTTCGGCTGGAGGGTACGAACGAGGATATTCTTAGGAATCTTACCGTTATGAATATTCAGAATGAGAAATGGCAGAAAGGGCTGAAGGAGCTCCGAGAGATTGTGGAAATTTTGGCGGATAGGCCTAACGTGAAGCTGGATATGATGATTGTCAGAGGGTTGGACTACTACACGGGGACGGTGTTTGAGACTATGTTGGACGCGCACCCGAAGATCGGTTCGATTGGATCTGGCGGGCGATATGATAATTTGTGCGACAACTATTCGAGCGAGAAGTTTGAGGGGGTTGGCGCTTCGATTGGGCTTTCGAGGATGTTTGGGGCGCTTTCGGAGATTGGATTGATTGAGCCGTCAAAGGGAAAATTGGTTGATGTTTTGGTTATACCTGTTGCGAATGAGCAGATGGAAGCGGCAAACAAGTTGGCTATGGGTCTGCGGGCTGAGGGCAAGAAGGTCAGTGTGCTGTATGGAGAGGCTAGGTTTAGTAAGAAGATGGAGCAGGCGAATAGGCTTGGGGCGAAGTCGGTGGCGATTATTGGAGAGCATGAGCTTGGGAATGGGATTTATAAGCTGAAGGATATGGAGACGGGCGAGGAGGAGACGGAGAGGCTGGCCTAGTTTTCTTAAAAGTACAATAATCCACCCCTTCAAGAGACCTTCACGGCCGCTAGTCTCTTGAAGGGGTGTTTATTGTGCTTGGTCTACAGACTATCCATACTTCGAATCCTCTGGGTGGTCGGGGGCAGGTGCCAATTCTGTTGGTGCAACCGGTTCATGGTTCTTCCGTGGCGGCAGGTCCATCACAACCGATCCTGGTCTTACGCGTCTGACGAACAATAATGGCGGCACTAATACGACGAACGGTTTTCGTGGGGTGGAAAGATTGGAGTAATCGTGGTATAATATGGGTAGTGGCCTGGTAGCTCAATTGGAAGAGCGGCTCCGTCCTAAGGAGAAGGTTGTTGGTTCGATTCCAGTCCAGGCTACCAAAATTATATCTGTAAAACTCTCGAAATGAGGGGTTTTGCTTTGGGAAAATTATTGCCTGATGGGAGTTGACAGCAATTTTGACAGCAATAGTAGCTTTCCCCACGAAAACCGGCTGTACCGCCAGAACCGGTAATGCCATCGCCATTTATGATAGCCTCAATGCCAGTTATAGTAGGGGTAGGGTGATCGGCTCTACCGCCACGGACGAACCATGGAAGGGTTTCGGTGATGGACGCAATCATTGCCCCCGACCACCTAGAGGATTTAAGGATGGTATTGTACGATACTAAGTCTAAGACAAACCCTCTACCGAATCCTCTGGGTGGTCGGGAGCGGACGCCTACTCGGTGCATACCTCTAATCCATGGTTCGGCAGGGGTGGTTATGCCGAGCAGACTATTGGCGCAGGTATTGAGCGTATCGCTACTGCTACTGGCGACACTACTGCGTCGTACGGTTTTCGTGGGGGGTTTGGTTTTATTGTTGCGTTGTGCTATATTGTAGGTATGGATAAAGTATTAAAAGATTGGTTGAATGAGTTAAAAACACAGGAAAATCAGTTGCAGGAACCGGATATTGAGCGGAGTTTGGCTTATGCGAAGGATTTGTTGCAGGGGTTGGCGATGCTTCGATCGTTTCCGCAGGGGGTGAGTATTTTTGGTTCGGCGCGGCTTCCCGAGGATAGCAAATATTATCAGTCGGCGCGCAAGCTGGGCGGGCTATTGGCTAATAACGGCCATCCGGTGGTTACGGGCGGCGGGCATGGAATTATGGCGGCGGCGAGTTTTGGGGCGTATGAATATGGCGGTCGTGTGCTTGGGCTGAATATTAAGCTCCCGCATGAGCAGACTCTTAATCCGTACGTTTCCGACAGCATTGAGTTTCATTATTTCTTCGCGCGCAAGGTGATGTTGACTATGGCGGCGAAAGCTTATGTTTTTTATCCGGGGGGATTTGGGACGATTGATGAGTTTATGGAGATTCTTGTGCTTATGCAAACGCACAAAATGCCCCAAATGCCGATGTTTTTAATAGACAAGAAGTTTTGGAAGCCGTTTGAGAAATTTATTATAACGCGTCTTGAGAGTAATGGTTTGATCTCCAAGAAAGATAGGGGATTTTATAAAATAACGGATGATATTACGGAAGTTGTGGAGGCCGCCAATAAGATCGGCCACCAGAAGATTGGCGAGAATATTTATGATAGTGATATATATGATAATCTCAAAAGGGTGAAAAAGTAAGTTTCGATAGACCCTAGTTTGCCATGAAGTTCTTCCGAAAGTTGAGACAAGATAGAGCTATTCGGCGTGAGCGGGAGGCGGCTATTCGCGCAAAACTTTTGGATGCGTACAAGACGATTGGTGATGTCGAGGGGTGGAAGCTGGATGCACAGCAGATGGAATGTATCACGAAGGAGGCGCGTAGTCATCTCGTGATTGCGGGAGCTGGAACGGGGAAAACGACGACGATTGTTGGGAAGATAAAATATATGCTTCGGAAAGGCACTCTACGACCGGAGAATATTCTGGTGTTGTCATTTACGAATGCTTCGGCAAAGGAGATGCGGGAGAGGATCGCCAAGGAGACTGACGAGAGAATCGAGGCTTCGACGTTTCATAAGCTTGGGTTGAATATTATAAAAAGCGTTCATGGTCGGGCGGGCATGCCGGGGATTTCGGAGATCGATATGGAAGAATTTATAAAGGCACGGATACCGGAGGCGGACGAGGGGACGCGGAAGCTTGTCGAGACTAT
>WRLZ01000062.1 GCA_009777365.1 Candidatus Saccharimonadota bacterium
GCTTATCCGCTGGTTTTTCTTATTTCTTGCGTGCGCGATAAGCTTTCGTTTCCGTATCGATCGAAACTTCATCCCCAACCTTTATAAACGCCGGCACTTTCACAACCAACCCAGTCTCAAGCGTCGCATCTTTCATAACACTCGAAGTAGTATCTCCCTTTACCACCGTTTCCGTATAAGTTACCGCCAAATAAACATTCTTGGGCATCTCGAGATTGATAACCTTATCCTCAAAAAACTGCAAACTCATCGAATCATCACCATCCTTGAGCAACCCTTCATAATCCCCGATCATCTCCTTCGGCACCTGAAACTGCTCAAAACTCTCCGGGTTCATAAAGAAATAATCCGTACCATCATTATACAAATACTGCACCCTCTGACTCGTCACATCAGCCGGCTCAATCTTCTCCTGTCCCTTAAAAGTCTTCGGTATAACCGCCCCAGTTACCAAATTCTTCAGCATCACATTTACGATACTGCCACCCCTCCCCACAACCTTCTGATTATACTGAGTAACCTTAAAAGGCGCCCCATCAATCTGCACAATCGTATTCTTCTTCAAATCCGTCGGACCAAACATAATTCATCTCCTTTCCCGTATTGGGTAATCCCTAGCATATTTCGATGAGCCGCCAGAAGAGAGTGAGAACCGCAAAGGAGTCGTATTTTATATACGGCGACTGCGGCTCGGAACTCTCGACAACGCGGATCGCGAAATAGGCAGGAATTACTACTTGTTCGTTACAAATGGCAAAAGCGCCAAATGTCTAGCCCTCTTAATAGCCACCGCAAGCTGCCTCTGCTGCTTCGCCGAAAGTCCAGTCTTGTTGATCGACTCGATCTTCCCATAGCTATCCGTAAACCGCCTTAGCGTTCCCGCATCTTTATAATCAAAATAAAGTTCTGCGTCTTTCTTGAATCTTTTCATTTCTTTATCCTTTCCTTTTTTTCATCCTTAATTCATCTAATTCCATTATTTTGGGGTATCACATACCCGCCCTACTGTGCCTAAACACAGCGGTTCATACCTGTAGCATATCACACTTTCCCCAAAAAGTCAAGCGCCATATTCATCCTGCCCAGAACCTAGCTTAGCCTTTCTTTAAAAAAGAAAGTCAGGCCAACTTAAAACGGCACTTCCGAAAGATCAATTTCAGTATTCTCGTCAATATCGTCCAAGTTCACATCCGTCGCCTTGTTCAGCGAAGGGCTCGGCTGCGCTTCTCCGCTAACTGCCTTCTCTCCCGACGCCGCGGCTCCATATCCCCCAGATCGCTCACCGCCACCCTTACTACTGATGAAGTTCATGTCCTCCACCACAACCTCGACCTTCGATCGCTTCGTCTTTGTTGCCTGATCTTCCCAAGAACTATAGTTAAGCCGCCCAGATATGAAAATCGGATCGCCTTTCTTCAAATACTGTGCAATTGTCTCGCCAAGCTTACCCCAAGCTGAACAGTCAAAAAACCCTGTCTCTTCATGCTGAGAACCATCCTGCCCGCGCCATGAACGATTGACCGCCAACGAAAACCTCGTAACAGATTGCCCCGATGGCGTATTCCGCGTCTCCGGATCCCTTGTCAGATTGCCCATCAGCATCACCTTATTAAAACCTTTTACCATATTACTCCCCTGCTCATCCGAGCAATTCACTTTTTACTCTTTAAGCGTAACATACGCCCGCTAGTTAGTCAATGAAATACTCGAAAATTACAACATAAGCGCTTTCAAGCTTCAGGTATAAACCAAATTGTAAAGCTACATCTGTTATTCAGATCAAATTACGACTCTTTATCCATCTTGGCTTTAGAAGCCGCAAGTCTCTTCAAAGTTTTCTCATCCACCTTCACCAATAGATACCTAAGCACCTCTGGCGTAATATTGAGAATACCGCTAATTTTTACTGGAGCCCCAGCTGGGAGTTCCAGAACCATAAACACATATGTTGCAAATTCCTGGCGACGAATAGCATAAGCCAACTTCTTCCGCCCCCAATTATCTTCGCTTTTGATCTTGCCACCGTTGTCAAGGGCAAGCTTCTTCACGCCCTCCAGCGCCTTATTGACTTCGCTCTCGCTCTCTGGAGCGAACAAAACTGTCAACTCGTAGTCTCTCATTTCCTTGGTTCCTTTCTTTGGAGGTGCCAAGCCTCACGCCAGCACCGAAAACATTACGTTTCATCTACAATTCTATCATAGGTCGCGCCAAATGTCAAGCTCTTCCTCAGCCATACCCCCATCGAATCCTCTGGGTGGTCGGGGGCGTTTGCTCAGTCGTTCATCTCTGGCAATCCATGGTTGCGTCGTGGCGGTAGCTCGGCCGATACCAATACTGCTGGAGTCGAGGCTCTTGTTGTCGCTGGTGGCAGCACTGGTACTCACATCGGTTTTCGTGGGGAGCCAACCATATGACCTTATGGTTGGCCTAGACGTTACTCCTCCTCCAGCTCCTCCGTCCTTATCCCCAAACTCTCATCAGAAAGCGGCGCCGCTCGAAATATATCCCCCCGAATCCTCTTATTCTCCGCATCCCATATCACCAAAAATTCATCAACCGACTCCCGACTCAAATCCCCCGTCGCCGACCATGTCCCCCTCTCCTCCTCCGCCTCAATATTCTCCGGCTCATACCCCGGCCGACTAAGATCCAACTGAATCGTCCCATCCGTCTGATAAATCCATATATTCACAATAGTCAACACAATAGCGATCGTGACCGTCCCTATCCCGAGAATCGCCAAATTCCTCTCCCCTTTGCCATTCTCCGCAACTTTCTGCCAAAACTTATTCATCCCCACCCCCAAACGCCGTCTCCACCTCTTCCCTAAACATATTCGTAATCTCTATTATCGCGTCGGAATTTCCCCGCACCCCGGCCCTAAGCAAACGAAGCCTCTCCAGCCCCGCATAAAAAGCCGACGGTCGAACCACACAATCTATCGAAAGCACCCTGCCAATCTCATTGTCATATTGCCTATAGCTCTCTCTGAAAAACTGAGCAAACCTCGTAAATTCCCTCGCCAGCCTAATCAACTCCTCGTTCTTCTGCCCGTTTATTTCCGCACGAGTATTAAAGTTCGTCATCAACTCCCCGGATATTCTATCGTAACTCCGCCCAAGCGCTATCCTCGAATTAGCGTCCGAAATCTGCAACCGTCGAATCTGTGCCTTTATGCCCACGCAATTATCCACGACACTGTTCTCTATAGTTTCATTAATAGCCAACACCGACCCCGTCATCATCACCGCCATCACAACCGGCAACCCCACCAAGATTACGAGGATTTTCTTCATAGTTAAGGCGTTAGCCTCCCTATATCCCTAGGGAACAATATCGCCTCTTTCACATTCCCAAGTCCAATCGTTTTCTGCACAAACCTATCCACGCCAAACCCGCATCCACCATGCATCGGCAACCCATACTTAAAGGCTTGCAAATAGTATTTGTATCCAGGATCTTCAGGATTTAACCCAGCATCTTTCATCTGTTCAAGCATCTTCGCATAGTTGTTCTCACGAAGCGGACACGTCGCAATCTCAACCCCGCGATATAGAAGATCCGCCCAATAAGCCACAGCCTTCTCCGCATCAACCTTATGATAAAACTTCGCCGCCTCCTTCGGAAACTCACTCGCGAAAACCAAATCGCTCCCAAGCTGCTTCCGCGCATATTCGCAAATCCATCTCTCCTCGTCCGGCGTCAAATCCTTATCATTCCTCGTGTCATTCTTCGTAGCCTTAAAATACATCTCATGAATTTCCGACACTGTGAATATCGGCACATCGTCAGTTAGTAGAAGTTCCAGCGCGTTCAAAGATTTCAGCTCGTTACCAAACTTATCATACGTCTCCCTTAGCGCAAACTTCGTCGTGTTCGCAACCATATCCAAAATCTCTTTGTGGCTCCTTACAAACCCCATCTCAATATCAAGCATCGTCAACTCCGAAACATGCCTTGACGTTGCACTAGGTTCCGCCCGATACGAATGGTTAATCTCAAACACTCGCTCAAACGCCCCCGACATAATCTGCTTATAAAACTGCGGACTCTGCGCCAAGACCGCCTCCCTGCCAAAATAATCCACCTTGAAAACTTCCGCGCCACCCTCAGTCGCCCCCGCCAAAAGCTTCGGCGTATCAATCTCCACAAACTCATTATCAATCAAAAACTCCCTAAGCTTCTGCGTCATAAACGCGCGAATCTTGAATATCTTCTGCTCCTGCAAATTCCGAACATTCAGAACCCGATACTCGAAAAGCGTATCCAAGTTTTCCGACTTATGGTTTAT
>WRLZ01000063.1 GCA_009777365.1 Candidatus Saccharimonadota bacterium
CCCATCCAAATACTCCCCAGTAATCTTCCGCACCTTCATGCACTCGCCACTCCTGACATATTCAAGAATCGGGTCAGTGATCAAGTACTCCTGATCATCCGCGTCAAAGTCATGCGCGTCCACATAATTCACTATCATATCAAGCAGTCTCGGCGAAAAGATATATTTGCTAATGTTAATAAAATCACTTGGCGCTTCATCCTTCTTTGGCTTCTCAACAATATTTCGGAGACGTCCGTCCTCCGAAATATCTAATGCGCCGTATCTTTCAATCAAATCATGGTCGACTTCATCCGCCAGCATTGCTGACTGACATCCGTTTGTCATGCTTGCCACGAGATCTGCCATCTCGCTTCCGCCCTCTTTCCCACGCCATACAAAGTCGTCACCCATCAAAACCATCACCTGCTCATCAATATGCCCGCCAAAAAAGTGCTTCACCGCCTGCGCCACTGGCACAGCCGTTCCGTATTTGTTATTCAAATCTTCCTGTACCATGAAATGAAACTTTATGCCCTTTGGCGCAGTCTGAAGAAGTTCTAGTTTATCAGCCTTCCCACGCTCCTTGAGGTACTCCTCAAGCCTCGGGTTTCTCTTGTAATATCGCTCAACTTGCGATCTCTTCCACGCTGTAATGATATAAATATCCGTCGCTCCCGCAGCTATGGCATCAGCTACCGAGAAGTCAACAATTGGTCTTTTGCCTACGGGTAGCATAGATTTTTCCATGACCTTAGTCATGGGTAACCAACGCGTACCATACCCTGCCACAGGTATAATGGCCTTAGTAACTTTCATAAGCCCAATTCTATCACGAATCAATACCCGAGTCAATACTCCAACCCCCAAACCCCGCCCTTCCAATTCTCCCTACTAATGTTACAGTCTCCGCACAACTTATCATCCAAATCCTCTGGGTGGTCGGGGGCAATGTCTAATTCTGTTACTGAAGGTGCTTCCAGCACCCAAGGCCCATGGGTTAGGCGAGGCGGACGGTTTGATAACGGACCCGGAGCAGGCATAGAAGCCATAGGGTCTATAGGCGGATTGGGTTATACATATATCGGTTTTCGTGGGAAGGGGTGTATATTTTAGCTAGCACCAAGGAAAATGCCCCTCCAATAGACTAGTGGCCGTGAAAGTCTATTGGAGGGGCAATTTCCTTGGTGCTTACATGCTATTATGCTATACTTAACCCATGTTACTCATCCTATTTTCCTGGTGGTACAGCGACGGACTCAAGCGCTTCTACAGCCTCGCCAACCAAAAAATCCTCGTCATCGCCGACTTCTTTTCCATCGGCCAACTTTTCGCAACCCTCTTCAACCCCTTCCGCCAAATCTCCAACATCAACCTCCGCCCCGACACCCCCATAAACGTCCGCTTCCAAGCCGGCCTCGACAAACTCATCTCTCGCTTCATCGGCGCTTTCATGCGCATACTTATTATCATAGCCGGAACTTTTTGCCTACTTCTCTCCCTCGCCTTCGCAGTCATTAGTGTCATCCTCTACATCCTCACTCCTTTCCTCCCCATCATCTTCATAGCATTATTTTTCATATTTGGAGGTATTAACTAATGTTCAACTATCGTTCAACTCGCTCCAAAAAAGCTCGCTTTTCCAAATCTATCCCCAGCTTCCTCGCCAAGCTCTGCCTAGCCCTTACAATCATCTTCGTTATTTTTGGTATAACCTTGATCCTCTTCGCCCAAAACGTAGGCTTCCTGCTCCTCGCCATATCCCCAGTATCTTTCGCTGTTTATTTTGTCAAAGCCCAAGCCCTCACTCTTATTCCCCCATTCGAAGACGGCAGTATTGACGGCACCTTGAGCCAAGGCGTCCTAGCCCTTCTCCCAGAGAATCCAACTCCTCTTGATATAGCCCGTGCCATTGGCGAAGCCAGCAGCGAACGGTTCTTGGCACTTCGCTTCGGCGTCAGTCTCGGCTTCCTCGAACAAGTCGCCGAAACCCCCGGCCTAACCACGGAAATGATCTGGCAAAAATCCACCGAGATTGCTCGCTATCTTGACGCCAAAATTATTTCCGGCGGGATCATCGCCGTCGCCATGGTCTCCCTAACTCCAGATCACGAAACTCTCCTCGCCAGCATCAAGCTTTCCTTTGACGATCTTATTGACGGCATTAAATGGCATGATCGCTTGACTAAAAAACTCCAAGACATGAAAAGGCCTATCCTCACCGGTGGCATAGCCCGCGATTGGTCGTTCGGCTTCACCCCGCTCCTTAGCAAATTCGCCCGCAACATCTCTGCCGAAATCTCTCTCCGCGGCGGCCGCACCATGTCCACCGAACTCCCATCTCACTCTGCTATCACTGAACAAATTATCCGCCTTCTCGGCGGAGGCGGCCGTGCCAATGTCGCCATCGTCGGTCAAAACGGCGCCGGCAAAACCTCCCTCGTCCACGACCTCGCCGAAAAACTCATCGACGCCCGCCAAAAGAACATCCCCCAAAGTCTCAAGTTCAACCAAATCTTCCTCCTCGACTCGAGCGCCCTTATCGCCGCCGCCCCAAACGCCGGCCAACTCGAACAACTCCTAACTCAAATCTTCAACGAAGCTTTCAGCGCCAAAAACATCATCCTCTGCCTCGACGACGCACAATTATTCTTCCAGGAAGGCACCGGCTCTGTTGATATTTCCAACCTGCTCTTGCCAATATTAAATGCCGGCAATCTCCGCCTTATTCTCACACTAAACGAACAAAAACTACTGGAAATCAGCTCCCACAACCCCGCCCTCATCAATTCCATCAACCGTATCAATATCGAAAGTGCCACTCAACCAGAAACCATGGCCGCTCTCGAAGACCGTTCCGTCCAACTCGAAATCCAAAACAAAGTCGTCTTTAACTATCAAGCTCTAAAGGAAACCTACCATCTCAGCCAAAAATACATCTATGACCTAGTCATGCCCGGCCGCGCCTTGAAGCTTCTCGAAATGTCCGTCCATTACGCCGAAAAATTCGGCCGCATAAGCTTCGTTACTCCAAAGTCCGTAGCCGACGCCATAGAAAAAACCATCGGCGCTCGTGTCGGCGGACAAATCAACGATCACCAAGAAAAATCAACCCTCCTCAACCTCGAAGACCTAATCCACGGCCGTATGATTGATCAAAATGAAGCTGTCCGCGTAGTTTCCGACGCTCTCCGTCGCGCTCGCACTGGCGTCCGCAATGAAAACAAACCCATCGGCACCTTCCTCTTCCTTGGCCCAACCGGTGTTGGCAAAACCGAACTCGCCAAGTCCCTCGCCGCCATCTATTTCCGCGACGAGAAAAACCTCATCCGCATTGATCTCAACCAATTCTCTTCTCCAACCAGCGTCAATGACCTCACCGCCGACGGCGCCAAAAATCCTGACAGCCTCACCGCCCAAGCCATGAAGCGGCCATTCTCCGTCGTACTTCTAGACGAAATCGAAAAGGCCCACCCAAGCGTTCTTTCCTCTCTCCTGCAACTCCTCGACGAGGGAGTCCTCCGCGATTCTCTAGGTCGCGAAATCAGCTTCCGCGATTCCATCATCATCGCCACCTCCAACGCCGGTGCCAACAAAATCCGCGAAATGGTCGCTAGCGGCGTCGACCTCTCCCGCGAAACTGGCAACTTTGTCAACGAGCTCATCTCCTCTGGCCAATTCACCCCCGAGTTCATGAACCGCTTCGACGAAACCGTCCTCTTCAAGCCCCTTAGCCAAACCGACCTCCTCCAAATCGTCGATCTCCTCATCAATAACATCAACAAGACTCTAGCCACACAAAAGATTCGCGTAGAAATAAGCCCAGAGGCTCGTCAGCTTCTCTCCGAAGTTGGCTATGATCCACAAATGGGCGCTCGCCCTCTTCGCCGCGTCGTCCAGCGCACTGTCGAAAACGAAGTCAGCAAACGCATCCTCGCCGGCTCAGCCAGCAGCGGCAGCACCATCCAAATCACCGACCAAGACATCCGCGACAACCTCCCAAACAACTAACTCCTCCTCATTCAACCCCTCTATCGAATCCTCAGAGACACCCCTACTATGTGAGGACCCCGTCGGAGTGGTCGGGGGCAATGTATAGTGCTATTGTCGGCTTCGCCGACGCCGCAGGTGCCCTACGGGCACCGCAGGCTCTTTAGTAGCGCAGCGCGGGTTCCCCGCGCTAGCGAATGCAGCCTTCAGACTATTGTTTTCGTGAGGAGGTC
>WRLZ01000064.1 GCA_009777365.1 Candidatus Saccharimonadota bacterium
TGTTCCCTTTTTCTTTTGGGTTGTGATATATTAATAAATATGAGAATAGTGAAAAAAGAAGAGTTTGGGGTGGGGATGATCGGGTAGGGTGAGGTCTTGGCGGTGCCGACGGAGACGGTTTGGGGGCTAATGGCGAGGTTTGATGATGAAAAATCAATAGGGAAATTGATGGCGATGAAAGATCGGGAAGTCGGGAGTGGGAAAGTTTTTGCTATGTTGGTTGCGAATGAGGGGGAGATCGCGAGGTATGCGGAGGTGAGCGAAAGGGCGGCAGAGATTATTTCTCGGTATCTGCCCGGGGAGTTGACGATAGTTTTGCCGAAGCGGGGGGATTTTAAGAATAAGTATTATGATAATTTCGAGACGATTGGGTTTCGGTTGCCGGAGGATGAGTTTTTGAGATTTTTGGCGTGGGAGAAGCCGCTGCTGCTTACGAGTGCGAATCGGCGGGGAGCGGAGCCGCTTCGGAGTGCTCAGGAGATTCGGGAGGAGTTGCCGGAAGTGGACTTGATAATTGATGGGGAAGTCGGTGGGAGTTTGCCGACGACGGTGGTTCGGGTTGTGGGAGATGAGGTGGAGACTTTGCGAGAGGGTAAGGTTGTGGTATCCCTTTGCTCCGCAAAGGCATTGCACGGCCTGGCTTCAAAAATCCAATAGTAAACTCCTGGATTTTTTCGCTGCGTTGTGCTATAATCGCGGTATTATAATTGAAAGGTGGTGCTCAATTTGAAACCTGAGGTCTATAGGCGTTTTGGCATTGGTTTGTGGGTGGCGTTGGTCGCGTTCATTGTTATAGCCGTAGCTTGTTTTTTTACGGTTAATTCTTTTGAAGGCGGGCAACACGCAATAATCCGAAACTTTGGAACAATTTCTGCCGGAGGAATCGCGATTGTGGTTATAATCATGATTATCCGGTCAGGTACTGGAATTTCGGAAGGGAAAAACGGCAGATGATTGTCCGTAGACGCGTAGAGGAGCGTCGCAATTAGAAAATCCCCGCATAGTGACTGGGCGCGGGGATTTTGGCTCTTCCGTATTTTCTCTGTTTGTGGTATGATGGGGATATGAAAAAGATGGGACAGAAGGCGCTTTATGCGGGTAAGTATCGTTCGATGATCGAGAAGAAGTTTGAGTTGCCGAGCGGGGTGTTGAGAGCTTATGAAATTGTGACTCAAAATGATACGGCTGCGGCGATGGTTTGCGCGGTTACGAAAGATGGCAAGTTTATTATGACGCGTGAATTTCGCGTGGGGCCGGAGAGATACTTTTTTGATGCGCCGGGAGGGATGGTTGATGAGGGCGAGGATATGGAGGAGGCGGCGAAGCGGGAGCTTTTGGAAGAGACGGGGTATGAGGCGGGAAAGATAGAGTATATGGGGTTGTTTTATATTGGGGCGTATGATGAGACGAGGTGGCAGTGTTTTTTGGCGACGGAGTGCGAGAGGAAAGCCGAGCAGAAGTTGGACGAGGCGGAGTTTATTGAGGTAGTCTTGAAAAGCCGCGAAGAAGTTTTGGGCGAGATTGAAAAAGGTGATATGGTTTTGGGGGATGCTGCGGTTATGATGATGGCTATGAGAAGAATAGAGGAGAAGAAATGAGTTTGAATATTGGGATTGTGGGTCTACCGAATGTGGGGAAGAGCACGCTTTTTAATGCGCTGACGAAGGCGAATATTTTGGCGGCGAATTATCCTTTTGCGACGATTGAGCCGAATACGGGGATTGTGCCGGTGCCGGACGAGAGGTTGACGAGGTTGGCGGAGATTTATAAGACGGAGAAAGTTATTCCGGCGACGGTGGAGTTTGTGGATATTGCGGGGCTGGTGGAGGGAGCAAGCAAAGGCGAAGGACTTGGCAATAAGTTCTTGGCGAACATTCGCGAGTGTGATGCGATTTGTCATGTGGTGCGGGCTTTTTCGGACGATAACGTTTTGAAGGCTGATGGTGTTGGGGATGATGTTGCTGAGAATATTAGCGTGATTGAGACGGAGTTGATGATGGCGGATATTGAAAGCTTGGAGAAGTATATTCCGAAATTGGAAAAGGAGGCGAGGGGAGACAAGACTAAAGCCGAGGAATTGCATTATTATAATAATCTTCTCCAGATGTTAAAGACCGGGAAAGCGACGGAAAATTTGGCGTCGAGCGGGGGGATTTTGAAACGATATTATGGGTTGCCGCTACTTAGCCAAAAACCGACGGTGTTTTTGTTTAATGTGAGCGAGGATGATTTGGCGAATGTTGAAAAGCAGAAGAGTCTGGCGGAACTTGTGGCGCCGAGGAAGGCAGTGTTTGTTTGTGCGAAATTGGAGGAGGAGCTTGGGAGACTCTTGGAAGAAGAGCGGGCGATGTTTTTGGCGGAGTATAATTTGCGGGAAAGCGGATTGGTGCGAGTTGTGGGTAGGGCGTACGAGACTTTGGGGCTTCAGAGTTTCTTGACGGCGGGACCGAAAGAGGTGCGAGCTTGGACGATTCGGAGGGGGATGACAGCTCCGCAGGCGGCGGGCGTGATCCATACGGATTTTGAGCGGGGATTTATTTCGGCGCAGGTTATGAATTATGAGGACTTGGATGAATTTGGGAGCGAGCAGGCAGTGAAAGCGGCGGGGAAAATGCGAACGGAAGGCAAGGATTATATTATGCAGGAAGGCGACGTAGTGGAGTTTAGATTCAATGTCTAAAATGACTCGCGAGGAATGTTACGAGAAGTTCTTGGAGAAGAATGGGTTGGAGTTCGAGATGCAGCTTGCGGTTGAAGAAATGAGCGAACTTATGCAGGTGCTTTGCAAATATATTCGGAAGAATGGGAAAGTTCCACGTGAGAATATTATGGGTGAGCTGGCGGATGTGCTGAACACGGTTGAGCCATTGGCGAATTATTTTGGGCGGGATGAAGTCGAGAAAATACGAGATGGGAAATTGAAGCGGGGGATGGGGCGGCTGGAAATTGATCCTTAGAGGCTTTTTCGTGATACAATGTAAGTATGTTGTGGAAGAAATATGGGTTGTATTTGATAAGGTGGCAACTTTCGACGCCGATTTTGGCGGGAGTGATTTGGTGGTTGTCCGACTGGAATCCGTTTTTTGCGACGATTATTGCGAACTTGGTTGGTGGACTGATATTTTTTTGGGTGGATAAGGCGATATTTTCGGTGCGGGATAAAAGCAAAGAAGCCAAGAAGTAGTTTTTGTTTTGTGCTATAATGGATCTATTATATAGTGGGCAATAGAACCTTTAAGTTTTGTCTACTATTCTAAGTATAAGAAGTGCTCAATACCATATTTCGGAAGGGAGGCGGGAAGATTGGTTAGAATAGATGTTGGGCTAGCGCAGCGTTTTGTGAAGGAGGAGGATAGGTACGTTATAGGCGATCTTTATTATGCGGTTTTCGACGGATTGGGCGGGCACAGAGATGGTGGCGTGGCGGCGGAAATCGCGAAAAATGTTTTTAGCGCGTTTCCTAATTATCGGGCGGAATTTACTTGTGGAGAGACGCTTGATATGTTGACCGAATCATTCGCTGCTTTCCTTTCGTTTGTAAGCGAAACTGTGGCTAGGGCTACGGAAGGTCTTACGACTTGTGTGGCCGCGCGTATTGTCGAAGTCAATGGCGGATTGCATATGGTTTGGGCGAACGCGGGCGATTCTCGGCTGTATATTTGCCGGGATGGGAAAGCTATCCAGGTTTCAGAGGACGAGAGCGGTGCTATGGGATGGTCTGTTGCTAATTGCTTGGGCAGAGACAACGGTGGGGGCGTTAGAATAGTGAGCCAGTGTGGTTATTTTCCACTTTCGGTATGCGAGAAAGTCATTTTGTGTTCGGATGGGATTACGGGTGATACGAGGGAAGAAGCGTTGTCGGAAGATGTGATTTACGAATTGGTTGCTGGAGTTAGCGTTCAAGAGGCGGCTGATAATTTGCTGATGGGTTCGCGGAAATATGATGATAAAACAGTGATTGTGCTGCAAGTAGTTTAGGCAAAGACAAAATGAAGGCCGTCAAGGGATAACTTGGCGGTTTTTTATATGGTATAATGGATATATATGTTTATTGATACAGCGAAGGTTTTCATAAAGGCGGGCGACGGAGGGGCGGGGGCTGTTTCTTTTTGGCGCGGGATCTATATTCCGAAAAGTGGGGCGGGTGGCGGGGACGGAGGGCGCGGCGGGGGGATTGTTTTTTTGGGAACGAAGGGGCTT
>WRLZ01000065.1 GCA_009777365.1 Candidatus Saccharimonadota bacterium
CTTGCCATCTACGCTCCTGATTTCGCTGTAGACGCTGGGGTTATTGATGCGGGCTCGGGTGATGTTGAATGTCTTTAGCTCGCTACTTCCACGGACTACGACAAGCTCGACGCTAGTACCGGACTCTCCTCGGATGGCACTGGCGGCCGCGGCAGTACTGCTAGCGGTCATGTCCACGCCGTCAACCATATATATGACGTCGCCAACCTGTAGCCCAGATCTTTGCGCCGGGCTGTTTTGGATAAGGCGGATAATAGTGATCATGCCGTTTCGCATGGAGAGCTCTGCGCCAATGCCTGAAAAGTTGCCGTTAATATCATTGACTAAGGTGGTCTCTTCGCTTTCGGTCATGAAAATAGAATAAGGGTCGCCGAGGGCAGAGATCATGCCGCGCTTGGCCCCGTCGACCAGGGCTTCTCTGTCAATATCGCCGACGTAGCTATTTCTAACAGTTTGGTACAAGTCTTGCACGGAGGATAGATCGAGAGTTTCGGTGACGGATAGATTGAAAGTCGGGGCTATCCAGTTATAGATTGATTTTAAGTTGCCGCCAATGAGTAACCCGACCAAAAGTGCCACAATTCCAACCGCGACCGTAAAGGCATTGTCGCTGGCGCGCACGGCTTTCGGCTGTGCAACCGATGCCCTTGCGATAATTTCATCCGTCCTGTTTTCTTCTCCCATAATATTTAGACTATAGCACACGACGAACTTAAAAACAAGGGGTGTTGTAATTTTTACAACATAAGCGTGATGGAGGATAAAGACTCTATTACGGATTAGCCATTATCGTATTCTCTGGGTGGTCGGGGGCGCACGCCAATTCGTTCAATGGCACCACCAATCGTTGGTTCATACGTGGCGGCTACCCAGTCAATACCACTCTTGCTGGCGTCGAGTCCATCAATGTCTTTGCGGGCAGTGCTAATACGCCGCACGGTTTTCGTGGGGAGGCCAGACTTTTTTATTACTGTAAACCCAAAGAAAATGGCTAAAATCTATTGACAAATTTGACAATGTGTGATATAATATAGTACAATGGGGGTATTTGCTCTTGTTTTTCTTGAAAGTGTGCTACCCCGACCTGCGGTCGGCATTGCGACACATGGCGTCAAAATTTAGAGAAAAATTGGATTTTCCATGAGCTGACGCTCATAAACAAATTATACACCTATTTACAGCATAAAATACAAGTATTCTATGGCTGAAATAGGCGATAATTTGTCACAAAAGCGAGGAAAATCACAAAATTTTTCTTGACTTTCTTGCTTACTTGTGCTATAATAGGGGCGATATTATGGGCTAATAAAATGTAGATGGCCCTTGGATATTAACAAAATATTAGAAAAGGAAGGTGTTTTGGTATGAAAAACCAAACAGCCCGGCGCTTAGGGAGCGCAACGCAATTCTTGGCCATCTTTTTAGCATATATTATGCTCTTGGTGGTCGTGCCGACGTTGAACGTATCGGCAAGCACAGATCGGGAAGGTTTGCCCGTCGTCTTCGGCGAACATTGGTACGAGGACGAGAACGAGACCCGCTATGCACTGGTAGAGTGGAGGCTTGAGGACGCGCAGGGGCGCGTGATAAGGCACATTCGGCCAGGCGACATCACCCATATAAACCAAAGAACGGGTGAGCGACGGACAACGTCGGGAACGGCTCCCATCGAGGTGGAAATCGGGGGGCACAGGCACTATCTGGTCCGCATAACGGCGTTTGCCCAGGATTTTCTGGGGCTGACAGTTCGTTGGGACGGAAATTTGCAAGCGGCATTGATTCAAGACCCCGCAACCAGGTTGACTATGGCGATTTATGGCAATAATGCCAGCTACTTTGTTTATTATGAAGGGGCATGGCAAGACCGCGTAACGCGCACGGCCAGTGTAGCGGCAAGGAACCAAAATGGGGCGATGTTTGCGGACATGAACGCAATACTACAGACTTTCGGAATCACTCATCATATTAACGAAACAGATGAAGTGGTTGTAAGAAAGTCTGTGGATACGGCCCATTATCGGTCGGTTTTCTTTAGGGAAAATCGGTCAACACGTGTGCTTGAAATCTTCAACGACCACCCTGGTAGGGCAAGTTTCACTTCAAGGCAATATGACAGAAATGCGGCCTTTAGGCTGGACAATGTGCGCTATGAGGGTGCATATTCTATTAGGTTGGGGAGAAATGACCAGCTGATAGTTCCGCCGAACTCTTTTGCAGTTCTTCGCAACAACAATGGGCGAATCGACGGCGGGAGAGTGTTGGCCGACGGATGGTCGGTTTGGGAAGGTCGCACGATAATGCGCGCCAGACTGAGCGGCAGTTCAACTGTGGACGTGTGGATATATGTCATGGGAGAGCCGCAACTTGTTCCTGGCCCCAACGATTGGAAGTATATCTGGGAATTATCGGATGGAAGCCCGCAAGGGATAACACCGGAATTGCCAGGGAACAATGTCGTCAGGGAATTTTGGGAACTGTATGATGATTACAGGCGCGCCAATTTGGCGTGGACTGAAGAAGGCGGAAATGTTTATGTTGTTTCGGGTATTCCGAGGAATATAACTATCGACTTCAACGCATCGCAGTTTTCGATTGTTTCCGTGAACAACCCGCCGTTTGAATTTCTTCGGTCGGATAGAATCCGCACCACACGCGATAATGCGACGATTCGGTTCCGTTTGGTGTCTTCAATCAATCGACGCATTGATGCTTTCGACTTGTTTGAAGAATACCGACGCGCTGGATGGGCATGGACCAGGGAAAATGGGGAAGTTTATGTAATAACAAACGTTCCTCGCGATACCCAGATTACGTTTGACCCGGCAAGGCTGTCTGTTGATTCATCCACGAACATTGAGTGGATGAGCTCGAGGGAGATTCGGATAACCAGGGATGGTACGGAAGTGAGATTCCGAATAGTGCCGCAGAATGCTGGGCGTATTGATGTGTTCACTTTGTTTGAAGATTACCAGCGCCGTGGATTGGCGAGGTATGAGGGGAACAATAACGAGATGATGTTCATTTGGGGGATTCCTCAGGGAACAATCATTCAGTACGACATGACAAAGCTAACAATTGATAGCACTTTCTCCGAGTGGTTTGACCCGACATGGGATAATAGCTTGGGGATATTGACTTCGAGGGTTGAGGGGGCGCGATTACGGTTTATTAGGGTAAATCCGTAATATCTTTTCTATGTAACTTAAAGTGATAACCGTCAGATTTTGTTCTGGCGGTTATTTTTTGTAATTATTTATTCTTGAACCCCCAATCATCTTCTTCCTCAGACCCGGGTCGGGGTCGCCCCAATCGTTATTGGGGCTCCGCCCTGACCGCTGACTGTGCCCCATCGTTTGGGCGCACAGACGTCATTCGGAAGGAGATGATTGGGGATTCAAAGCATTTATATTCAATAAAATCTACGGAATCCGTTGAATTAAAATTTGGGATGTGTTAGAATGCGAATTGTAAGGAAAAAAGGAGAAAAGATGAGTGAGTTAAACATCAAAGATATAAAAGCTAGGCAGATTTTGGATAGTCGTGGCAATCCGACGGTGGAGGCTGAGGTTTTCTTGGAGGGCGGGGCGATGGGGCGGGCAGCTGTGCCGTCTGGGGCATCAACGGGATCGGGCGAGGCGCTTGAACTCAGGGATGGTGATGCGACGAAGTATGGGGGGAAGGGTGTTCTCAAGGCGGTTGCGAATATTGTGGAGAAGATTAAGCCGGCGCTACTTGGGAAAGATGCGAGTAAGCAGGCTGAGATTGACCAGATTATGATTGATCTTGATGGAACTGAAAACAAGTCGAACCTTGGGGCGAATGCAATCTTGGCGGTTTCGCTAGCGAGCGCGGTGGCGACGGCGAAGCAGAAGGGTATTGAGCTTTATGAATATATTGCGGATATTAGCGATACGCCGCGAGAGAAGATGATGTTGCCACTGCCGATGATGAACTTGGTGAATGGGGGAGATCATGGTGGATGGGCAACGGATATTCAGGAGTATATGATTATGCCAATTGGGGCACAGGATTTTCCAACGGCGCTAAGGATGGGTGCGGAGATTTTCCACTCTTTGGCTAAGGTGCTAAAGGCTGAGGGTTATGTAACAACTGTTGGCGACG
>WRLZ01000066.1 GCA_009777365.1 Candidatus Saccharimonadota bacterium
TCCGTAGCGGGAAAAGCAAAACATAATCCAGCCACAATATATCATTCATCTTCACAGTATAGTGCCCCTGCAATGTGTCAAACCCGTCTCGCCGCACCTCGATCCAATGCTCTCCCTCCGAAAGCGAAAACCTCGCCCGAGTTCTTACGCCCATCTGATTCCCATTCACTACTATATTCGCACCGGATGGCGAGGACGCAACCTGTATTAGCCCAGTCCTCTCAATCTCCCCCGTAAGCGAAAGCCTATACCCCATCATAAACGCAACCGCAAAAGTCACGATCCCAATAATCGCAATAAACATTAGTATATACGTAACCCAAACCCTCGTCGGCAATTTCTTCTGCACCTTCACTTGTTGAACCGGTTCAATCTCCTCGGTTTTTTCCAAAGACACGTCTTCAGCCACCTCTTCTTTTCCTAATTCTTTTTTACTCATAGCTTAGACTTAATTCTACCACCAACCAACAAAAAACGCAAACCCCCAATCTAAGCGTACCCATCGCCCCAATCGTTCTGCAGCAATATCACCTGATCCCCCACAGCGATTGCCGCAAGGTTTTCATAAAAATCCAAAGGATTCTGCACCGTTATAACCTCGCCCTTAAACCCAACTTTCTTCAACCCTTTTCTCATATACCTCTCCACTGAATTTTGCATAAAGTATACTTTTGTGACCCCACTCCTGGCAATCATCTCCCCGATCCTCTCATGCGTTTTCGCGTTGTCCTTGCCCTGCTCTACCAGCCCCGGCGTTACGTAAACTTTGTTCTTAAAAGGCAAATTCTCCATCAGCTCCAGCCCCGCCCGCACGCCTTCCAGATTCCCATTATAAGTATCATCAATCACCAAACTCTCCCCCACCCATCTCGTCGCCATCCTATGCGGAAATTGCTCTAGACCCTCCAAGTTTTTCGTAATCTCCGCAGGCTTCATGTTTAGAACCCGGGAAGCAAAAAACACCGCAAACGCCACAATCGCAATATTATGCCGTCCCAAAAGCGGCGATTTGATCCGAAGACCCAAGAACGAGAACCTAGACCCATCATAAGAAAGTTGCAACCCCGTTATTTTAGAAGAGTTCACCCCATGCTCGCTAAAATACCATTCCGCCGGCTGTTGCCTCAGAATCTTATTATCTGCATTCACCGCAATATGCGTCCGAAGCACAAACTCCCTCGCCTCATTCAGCGTCCGAACAACCCCATCGAGATCCCCAAGCGTATCGAGATGCGCCCCGCTCACTCCCGTATATACCGCATAATCCGGCCGTATCATTTTGCATAATTTTCGCACATCCCCGAACCGAAACTCCCCCAACTCGAATATCAAAACCTTTTCATTGCCCTTAAGTTTCCTGGCAAACCTCGCAATTCCCAATAGCGTATTCTCATTCCCATATGTTGCTTTTACGTCGCATACCACATCGGCGTCAGCCGATGCCGAAGGCTCTTTAGTAGCGCCCTGAGAACTACGCTTTTCAGGGCGCGAATGCAGCCTACAAAAAACAGTCGCCAAAACTTCCTTTGCCGTCGTCTTACCATAACTCCCCAGCACCACAATCTTTTTCGCATCATGTCGCATCAAAATCCGCGCCGCCCGCCTCGTCATATGAATCTCCACCGGCTTCTGCGCCAAATTAAAACCCGCATTCACAAGCAACAATATCGCCGGTAACAAAATCGGCCCAAACGCCAACGTGAGTGGCGCCACCCCCACCGCAACAATTATCGTAAACACCGCAAGAATCCGAATCTTCCCCGTCCATTTTAGCTTCTGCCGCCTCTCGACCTTCCCAAAATCCTTCGCTCTCCCCCACCACCGCACAAACCCCCGCGTCGAATACTCCACCTGTTGCAACATATACAAATACGCAACTAAATTATACCCGCTAATCCATTTCCGAAGCACTACTCGTGCTCCTTGGGCGGTAGCGCCGCAGGCCCTTTAGGAGCAGACCCGAAATCGCATTTTGGGTCTGCGTTCTGTAGCGATCTAAAAAAGTCAAGTATCCTAGCCGAAACTACTGGGAAATTGTCCATATGAGCATAATGCCCGGCCCCCTCCACGACGAACAGTTGCGAGCCCTTTATATTCTTATGAAAAATATCCGCATCACGAAGCGGCGTCGCCACGTCCTCATCTCCCCAAATCAAAAGCGTCGGCAAATTGATCTTCGGAATAAGCGGAGTCAAGTCCTCGTCTATGATATTCTTAAACGTCTCCCGCATCATATCATTCGGCAGAGCCTTATAATCTTCCGACCCCACCTTCCGCCGAAGCTTGGAATGCAGCCTCCTCGGCACAACCGTTTTCCCCGCTCTCGCCAGCGCGCTCCTGAAATAATTCTGCTTCTGCTTAATCCCCGCACTATCAATAAACACCAGCGCCTTAGCCCCATATTGCTCCTTAAGCATAATCCTCCCGCCAAAAGAGTGCCCAATCACCGCACAAGGCTCCACATCAATCTTATCCAAAAACTTCCCTACAATCTCCACATAATCATCCAGCCTCCAAGCCTCCCTCGGCTCCGGATATTCCGGCGCCACCGCATAATATCCCGCCTCCGCGATCACCCCTATAAGCTCCGTCCAAGCCCAACTCGACGACGCCCAACCATGGAGCAACAAAACCGCCGGCCGAACAGGATCCCCCCCCGTCCGATACTCCACCATATTACCATCCACTACTACTTGCTTCATACAATACAAGTATAACACAAGGAAGCAAGAGTATAAAGAGAATAAAGCCTCATTCAACCCCTCTATCGAATCCTCTGGGTGGTCGGGGGCACATGCCAATTCGGTCGGTTTTAGCACTCCATGGCCGCGTCGCGGCGGCGACTCTACCGCTACTACCATTACTGGAGTCGAGTCTCTGAGTAGGACAACTGGTAGCACTAGTACTGCCACCGGTTTTCGTGGGTATTCGCAGGTGGTTTGTCGAGCACCGAGCTTATGTTATAATGAGTTTATGAATCCAAAACAAAACAGGAATAAAAAATGGTAGACATTGGTCAATTCTATAACGGACTCGCGATCGTAGTATTCTTCATCGCTCTCGGATTTCTTCTGAGCCGCCTAAAAATCCTCACCGACCCCGGCATCAAATGTATCACCCACCTCATCCTCTCCGTCGCCCTGCCCATCGCCTTTTTTCGCTCTTTCCCCAGCGAGTTCAACTCCGAAGACTGGCACCTCTTCCTTTGGGGAGCTATCGCTGGCGGCGCCATTCTTATCCTCCTGATAGCGATTTCCTGGATTTTCTTCAATAAACGCTTCGTCGGCAAAGACGCCTATGAATACAAATTCGCCTTCGTCTTCAACAACACCTCCTTCATCGGCTACCCCCTAGTTTCCGCAACTTTCGGCCAAGACGGCCTCGTCGCCTACGCTGGCTCCATGCTGCCTTGGGTCCTTTTGGTTTTCACTTACGGCATCTGGCTTTTCAACCGCGATTACTCTTGGAAAGACACCCTGAGAACCTTAATAAACCCCAATATCATCGGTATCGTCCTCGGCGCTGTGTTCTTTATTTTCAGCATCCAACTATGGGGCACCGCCGACCGAATCCTCAGCATCGCTGGCGGCCTCACCACCCCGCTCTCATTGTTCGCCATTGGCTTTATGCTCAGCCAAGCCAAATTCAAAACTCTCTTCAAGCGCTGGCAAGTTGTCGCGGTTACGGTTCTGCAACTAACCGTACCGGCGACTCTTACTTGGCTACTTCTCCAAGCGGTTGGCGCCCCGCCAGTCGTTGTTAGCGTTCTTACCCTCATGCAAATGCTCCCAACCGCCGCCATGCTCGGCCTCCTCCACCAAAAATACAAAACCACCGACGTTGTCAAAATGAAGAACGGCCAACCAACCCTCGAGTCTGCCTCTCCCAAAGGAATCGAAAGCGAAGCTGGCGAAATTGTCGCTCT
Source organism: Candidatus Saccharimonadota bacterium (assembly GCA_009777365.1). Taxonomy (GTDB): domain Bacteria; phylum Patescibacteriota; class Saccharimonadia; order Saccharimonadales; family Saccharimonadaceae; genus WRLZ01. The sequence goes on from WRLZ01000066.1 coordinate 3,926, forward strand.
CTCCACCCTCCTCTCCGCCATCACCGTTCCCATCCTGATCCTTCTCCTGCTCTCGTAGTAACTCGTTCTTATATCAAGCCCACCTCGAATCCTCTGGGTGGTCGGGGGCTTTCGCCAATTCTGTCGATACTGTCGGCCCATGGTTCATCCGTGGCGGCCAGTCGGTCGACCTCACTGGTTCTGGAGTC
>WRLZ01000067.1 GCA_009777365.1 Candidatus Saccharimonadota bacterium
GGACTGAAGGCGTACCGCCTTCAGTCCAGCAATGAGTACTATATGGTAACATAGAGTACAAGGCTTCAGAATGAGTAAAGACTATAGCCCCCATAAGACAAAGACCAGACAACCAAACAACTCCGGGCAGAGGCCCGTCGCACCTCGAATTTATCAAAAATAAAAGAGACGTCCTCTAGTCATCCGACATGAGGCGCGTCTCAGTTATCCTAATTTTATCAAAACGAACCCTTAATGTCAAGTATTTCACCCTCTTTTGTAATAACAACAATGCACTTCAGACTCTTTCGATACTTAGCTTCATACTCAATTTTTGCCAAACTTCGTTTTGGAGCCTTTGAACGACGTAGATCTATAATCAAATTACCAGATTGTTTGCTTTCAGCCTGCATCATATGCTGAATCGTATATTTTCCATTATTTTTCGGACTTTTTATCTCCCAAAACCTACCTTTCATCTTAATATCAGGAGTTTTTACACGCTCATTCGGCCTGGTAGGAACTAACTCCACCACAAACCCCATGTCAGCCAAAAACACTACAGTTTCACTCTCATGCTTCTCCAAAACAACCCCATTCGGGATAATATAACCTTTCTTCACTTCGCCATTCTATCACGGGAGCCTCCTCAGCGCAAGCACTAATCCCCCACATCTAGCGCAAAACCCCTCCAAAACTCGACTTTTCACCCCAAAACAGGACTTTTTTGCCCAAAACCCTTGACTTTTCTTGCAATGTGTGCTATAATGGTTATGTTAATAGTATGAAATTAATCATACTACTAGCGAAGGAGAGTGTTTACAAATGAATAAAACTATAAGGAAAATTAGTACTGTAGTAGCCGGATTGGCTATTACAGCAGCTACAGCGATTCCATTTGCGAGCGCTGTCGCTTCGACTTCTTGGGGCCCAAGTCGTCCAACGTTTACGTTGGAAAATCCGGCTCCATACAATACCTTTAACTCTATGACAAACAACCCGGCTATGCTGGACGGCGTCAATGACGAAAGGGATTTTGTTAAGGTAGCTAGGGCTAACGGATCTATCATGGATCTTGGCACCATGACCAACAGGCTTCCTGTTGCCAATGGTGACGAAGTATATGTTGCGGCCTATGTCCACAACAACGCATCGCCCAGCTTGAATTCGACCGCGCGAAACGTTATGGCGAAGTTCGATACTTCCCAGCGTTCACAGCTCATAGATGGACGACATGTCCTAAACGTAACCGGTCACGTTAGCTCTGTGGACGCTAACCCAGCCAGTGTTTGGGATACGGCTGTATTCACGGCCAACGCGCCATTTAGCATCAGCTACGTACAAAACTCAGCTCGCTGGGATGCGTACAACCAAACTCCGGTGAATATCACCGACCCTACGGTTGGCTCTGGTGCAAATCTTGGTAATATCCGAGGTTGTACTCAGTTTGCCGGTTGGGTAACCTTCCGAGTCAAGATTAACTTTGACCAAAACGATTTCAACGTGGCAAAGTCCGTCCGATTCGATGGCCAAGGTGCTAGCGACTGGAAAGACCACATCAGCGGCGCAAAAACCGGTGATGTCGTAGAGTTTAGGCTTGTTTATACACAAACTGGTAACGTAACACGAAACAATGTAACATTGATCGACAAGTTGCCGGCTGGCCTAGAGTACATGGTTGGTACGTCCCGAATCTGGAACGCTACCTACCCTGATCACCCATTCGTCAAGGATCTAAACCCTGCATCTGACACGGCGACACACAACATCACAACAAACGGCCTCAACATTGGCAACTACGCCAATAACAGCAACGCCCTAGTAAGCTTCAAGGCGCGAGTAACTGACTCAAACCTCCTGGCAAACTGCGGTACAAACATTTTGACCAACACTGTTGAAGTCATCACTGAAACCGAAGGCCGAAAGAGCGACACTGCGAGTGTCGCAGTGGATAGGGTATGTGAGCCGGATCCGGACCCAACACCAGATCCTGATCCAACACCGGACCCAGAGCCAAAACCACAACCAGAACTACCGGAGCTTCCAAAGACCGGTGCTGGATTCGTAGGTATACTTGGCTTCGGCTCAACTTTGACCGCTGCTCTATATTACGCGCTCAACCGACGACGAGCCTAATAAGCTAAGCAATATATAAACCAAAACAATCCAAATCAGAAAACCCCATGCCAATCGGCGCGGGGTTTTCTTCACGCGTCGCCACCCCAGGATCCAAACCTATCATCTTATTGACAAATCAATACTCGTCGATTCCCCCGACGCGCTCGCATCCACCTGGAGGTACATATTGGAAACCGACGAAGCCCTCACGTAAAACGTCACAAACCCGCTCACAGCCTGCCCCCCCTCCAGAGTCGCATTATTATTCAGATTCGTCATATTATACTCCCGAAGAAACGCCGCAGAGGCATCCGTGAAACCATCCTGAAAACTATCTACCAGTAGCTTTATATGATCCGCAATTCTTATCGATTGGCTCGAATGATTCTCAACCCGAAGCTGCAAAGAGACCGCCACCCAACCATTCCTCCTGCCAGGAAAAGTTTCATCAACCTTTGTGTTATATAACATATTCTGCGCCTCAACCCTCAACACCCGCCCGTTCACTCCTTGCATAACAGGCAAAACATCCGGCATCGACTCCCTAGCTAGCCCAAACGCCTCAAAAAGCCTATTCAGGTCATCCGTAGTCGCCTCGTCATTACTCCTGCTAGTAGACTCCCCACTCTTCATCAGTGCAGTATAGGTTATATAAGCCGAAATACCAATAGCAAGCGCCCCCACAAAAAGCGTGACAAAAAACATAACCACCCAGTTATCCATAAACTTCCGCGGCGCATCTCGCCGTATACCTCGCTTATCCATTAAGCTTATAATACATCAATTCAATCCATTTTGCAAGAGGAAGATCCTCCGCTCTAGCGTCCGAGGAGACCCCAACCTCTGTTAAAATCTCCCTCATCCCCGCCTTATCCACATTAAAAAACCCCGCCAAATTCCCCGACAGCTTCTTCCGCGGCGCCAAGAACCCAGCACGCGCCAATTTCCAAAACATCTCCAAATTCTCCTCCGGCACACAAGGTTTCTCGAGAATCTCAAGCACTACGACTTGACTATCGACTTTCGGCGGCGGCGTGAACTTCTCCGCCTTGACAATCTCACCGAGTCGAACCTCGGCATATATAGCACACGATAATCCCAACAAACTCTGCTTCCCACCACAAGCCGCCATCCTCTCGGCCACTTCCTTCTGCACCAAAAGCACCACTCGTCTCGGCTTCACCGAAACAGGAGCCGCCAAAATCTTCTGCACAATCTTACCTGTTATATAATATGGAATATTCCCCGCAATCACATAACCCTTCGGCATCTTCCCCAAATCAAACTGCAAAAAATCCTCGTTATACACCACCAAATTCTTTCCCGGAAATTGCCCCGGCAACTTCTCCGCCAAATCCTTATCATACTCCACCGCCCGAACTTCATCAAAATACTTAAACAACGCACTCGTCAACGTCCCCAAACCTGGACCCACTTCGAGAACGACAGAATTGCGGGGCGAATCTTCCACAAAAGTGGGTATGACTTGGCCTAGCGGCCCGGAGCGCACACTTTTGGGGAACGATTCGCCCGAAGCAATTCTTGCAATTCCGAGAAGCACCTCCCTATCCCTCAACCAATGCTGCCCCAGACTCTTCTTATTCTTCAACATATGCGCTCTCCGTCATTGCGAACGAAGTGAAGCAATCCAGCTCTTCCCGTCACACTATTCCTGAACATACTTATGGTACAATTCCCAAGCAAACACAATCCTCTGCTCCTCCTTGCAAATCCCACACTTCTCATACTGATTTTGGAAAATCCTCGTAGCATCCTCGACCGTCTCCACCGCAAGCAACGCATCCCGCACCCGCCAGTACGCACCATTCAATTCAATCATCACAAACTCCAACTGCGTCGAAATCCAAAAAGGATTCTCCATCCCGAGAAGCCCCGCCCTTCGCCCTCCCATCCACTGTGCAATTCCCAATCCTCCCGGAACGTCCGCCGTCCTGAACCTATGTTCTTGTTGCAAA
>WRLZ01000068.1 GCA_009777365.1 Candidatus Saccharimonadota bacterium
CAAACATCATCTCCGTCGTCATATTCATCGTCGGTGCCCTATGTGTGATCATGTTGGTCTGGGGCGGTATACAATACATCCTGTCAGCTGGCGACAGCGGCAAGGTTACAAGCGCAAAGAATACGATTCTTTACGCCGTAATCGGCCTGATCGTCTGTATCGTGGCTTATGCGGTTGTTCAGTTTGTTTTGGTTAATCTCGGGGGGAATGGCAGCTCGTCAAGCGAAAACAGCAACTCAAACGAAAACAGTAACGAAGGATAGGTTCAACGTATAAAATGCACCCTCGATGGGATTCCATTGAGGGTGTTTTGGGGCTGTGGATAATTTGCATTTTCGGGCTGTGTTGTGCTATTATTAAGACTCAAGGGCATACAATCTAAAAACAATAAGAGGAGGTTCGGAATGGGGAGTTTCAAGCAACCTAAAAAGGCGGTGATTTTGGCGGCGGGGAGTGGGACGAGGTTTTTGCCACAGACGAAGGCGATGGCGAAGGAGATGTTGCCGGTGCTGGATAAGCCGGTGATTCAGTGGATCGTGGAGGATTTGGTGAGCGCAGGGGTGAAGGATATTATTTGTGTGATTACGCCAGAGAAGCAGTATATTGAGCAGCATTTTACGCGGGATAAGAAGTGGGAGGATAAGTTGGCCAAGAAGGCGGACAAAAAACAATTCGCGGAGGCGATAAAGGCGGCGGGAAGTTTGGCGAATTTCACTTTCATAATGCAGGGTGGCGAGCCGTTGGGGAATGCGCGGCCGGTGCTGGATGCGCGGGATTATTTGACGCTGGGGGAGCCGTTCTTTGTGTTCTCGGCGGATGATATATTTCGTTGTCCTCCTCGGAAGTCGCGAGCGAAACAGCTTCTTGATGCGTATAATTTAACCGGGAAGACGACGATTTCTTTGCAGGAGGTCGATAGGAAGATGGCGGATAAGTATGGGATGGTTAAAGCCGGTTCTCAGGTTGGTGAGGGTGTTGTTAGGGTTGAGAAAGTGGTGGAGAAGCCGGGCGAGAAGAATGCGCCGAGCAACTTGGCGACATTGATGGGGTATATATTGACGCCGGAGATTTTGCCGATTATCGCGGAGGAGAAGGTGGATAAAGCCGGGGAGATTACGACCGCGGACTCGATCAATGAGTTGATTGTGCGGGGGGATGAGGTTTATGGAGTGGTGATTGATGGGGTTTATCATGATATGGGCAATCCGACAAAGTATCTCATGGGGGTGATTGATTTTGCGCTTCATGACGATAGGTTTCGGGAAGATATAAGGGCGTATATAGAGAAAAGCTTGCAGCAGCGGAAATAAAAAAGCCCGGACGTGATGTCGGGCTTTTGTTTGTCAAATGTATTATAGCTTCTTCTAGCCGGCTTCAAGTGTATTGGGTGGTTGTCGTATGCTGGGTATGGGTCTGTACATTTTCTTATACTTGGCTGCCTTTATTCTTTTCCTGCGTTCCTCACGTCGGGACGCCTTGGTTTTTTGACGGCGAGCTGCGCGTTCTTGTTTCCGCAAGTCTGATTTTGCCATAATTAATTCGACCTCCTAGGTTCTGTGAATTTATAGGGCGGAATATACCCTACCGAACGCTGGCGATGGCTGGATATGTTCGCCCTGGAGGAGAAGATACGATTAAAAAAGAGGAAATACTCCCCATTGTACCCTATTGTATCACACTTTGCAAGAAAAGTCAACCCACACCTCCCGGGAAGTGTTCTTAATCTCTCCTTGCTCAGATGAAAATGTAAAACATTTTCATCATTCGCTTCGTCGGATTATCAAGGATTTAGGGAAAAAACATGGGTTCTGGGGCCAAGTCCTGGGATGATATGGGGATGGAAGTGCTTGTTTTGGGGTAAAATATATGGTAGAATAGGGGTAGATTAGGTGAATGGAGGGAAGAGATGGATGTGGCGATAATTTGGATATTGGCTTTGTGTGTGATGATGGTTATTATTGCGATTGTGTTTTGGTATGTGAATAGGAAGCACAAGGCGAGTTTCGACAGCAAGGAGTCGGCGGCATTGTTGGCGGCGCATGCAGAGTTGGCCGAGGTGGAGAAGGCGAAGAGGAAAGAGGGCGGCAAGGATTCTGCGAAAGAGAAGATTGCTCCGAGGAAGGAGATGATTCTTTCGGAGGAGATTGTGGAAGAGAAAGCGAAGAAATAATGGCTAAGAAGAAGCAGGGTAAGAAGTCTGGCAAAGGTTGGCGGAAATGGCGGGCTCTTGGATCTTCGCGGCCGGTGGTCTGGGTGGCGGGAGCTTGGCGGGGGGTGAAAGAGAGGGGGGCTAAGAACCCGCACAGGTCATTTAGGCGAACTGACAAGTGGGCGAAGAAGCGGCGGGAGTTGAAATTGCCGGGGTATTTTGCGTTCTTCGGGGAGACGCGGCGGGAGATTTGGAAAGCCAGGAAGGCTTTTGGGTGGTTGTTGTTGGTGATAGGTTTGACGCAGATTATTTTCGTGGGGTTGCTTAGCACGGAGACGATTACGGCCTTTCAGTCGGCGCTTCAGACGACGGGAGGGGATATGGCGGCGGTGACGGCGGCGGGGCTCACATTGATGCGGACGATTTCGACGGGGGGTATAGACGATACGATGAATGAGAATGGGGCGGCGATTCGGATTTTGACGATTGTTTTGATTTGGCTGGCGACGGTGGTGATTATGAGGCAACTATTGGCAGGGAATAAGATCAAGATGCGTGATGCGCTGTATACTTGCGGGGCGCCTATTACGGCTAGTGTTGGGGTGTTGCTTATTATGGTGTTTCAGGCTATACCGATTCTGGTTTCGGTGCTTTTATATAATGCGGCGGTGGCGACGGAGTTTTTGCGTTCACCGATGACGGGGATCGCGTTTTTTGTGTTTGTGGGGTGTCTTGTGTTGCTTTCCGTGTATTGGTTGATACAGTCGATATTGGCGCTGATCGTGGTGACGTTGCCGGGAACATATCCAGTGAAGGCGTTGCATATTGCGGGGGATTTGATTAGGGGTAGGCGGGTGCGGTTGATACTTAGGGTGGCTTTCATGTTTTTCATCTTGTCGGTGTTAATTACTATTATAATGATACCGCTGATTATGTTGTTTAGTTGGCTTGGGGGGATTGCTTCGTGGGTGAACGCGATCCCGATTTTGCCGGTTATTTTGGTTTTCATAACGTGTGGAACGGTGATATTTTCGGCGGCTTATGTGTATTTGCTTTATCGCAAGATGCTGGATAGTGAGCGACATGTCAAGCAATAGTCGGGGGTTTCATATTCGGCGGGCAATGGCGGCTAGGGAGAAGAGTAGCGAGGATGTTCCAGATTCGGTAGTGGAGAGGGTGGCGCAACTTCGGAAATTACTTGAGAAATATCGGTATGATTATCATGTGGAGGATAAGAGCGACTTCAGTGATGCGGCGGCGGATGATTTGAAGCGTGAATTGGCGGAGATTGAGGCGAAGTATCCGTCGCTTGTGACGCCGGATAGTCCGACGCAAAAAGTTTCGGGTGGGGTGAAGAAGGGGTTTGCGAAAGTTGAACATAAAATCCCGATGATAAGTCTTAATGATGTTTTTGATTATGAGGAACTTAAGGCTTGGGCGGAGAGGGCGGAGAAGTTTTTGAATGGCGAGGAATTATCGTTTTTTGGTGATATAAAGATGGATGGGTTGGCGTGCGCGCTGATTTATGAAGATGGGAAGTTGGTGCAGGCGGCGACGAGGGGGGATTCGAGGGTTGGCGAGGATATTACTGAGAATGTTATGCAGATTAAGAATATTCCGCACTCTCTTCGGGGGAACGAGAAGTTCGCGAGATTGCTGGAAGGGCGGACGGAGATTCGCGGGGAAGTGTTGGTGCTTCGCGCGGATTTTGAGAAGATCAATGAGGATCAGAAGAAGTGGAAATTGCCGGTGTTTGCGAATCCGAGGAACTTGGCGGCGGGAACGCTTAGGCAACTTGATGCGGGGATTGTGCGACGGCGGCCGTTGCACTTTTTTGGGTATGATTTATT
>WRLZ01000069.1 GCA_009777365.1 Candidatus Saccharimonadota bacterium
TAGCTGTTTTTGGCTTGGTGTTCTTCGCGCTCGATAAAGCGAAAGACGACCTGGCCGGGACATGGGTGTGTCGAGATGTGGCCGATGTTACCGCTGCGTACGGGACGCAGACATTCACGTTCACGAGTGAAGGCGGTATTAGCGCGGCGCTGGACGCCGACCCAACAGGTAATTCATTTCGAGGGAGTTTTGATGTCACGAGATTTAATATAGACAATCGCAATAGGCGATATGCCGTTGATGTAACCTTTGACGAATATTTGTACGACGGAGAGGACATTCTTGGACTGTATGTATTGCCGACGACCGAGTGGGATATAGTGATCCCGAGAAATAACAGGAACGAGATGCGTATTAACTTTGAGATGGGCGAGGCTGTTGTTTGCGGTTTTGAAATTTTGAATTAGACTAGGGGACGAATATACAAACTCGGGGCTTCATGTTCCGAGTTTTGGGTTGGGATGATTTTTGTTATTGCAAGATAGTTCTCTTGCAAGACGTCATAGTTAGCGATGACCACGATCTCATTTTGACATCACAACGTTGAAGCCGATTACTGCATGGGCGTAGCCCATGGTCGGCGGATGCCGACAGGGTGCGTAATGGGCATAAGGATCCCTATATCGCTAAAATAACAGGGCCGTGAGGCCTATGAAGAAATTATATACCCAAAGAGCATTATAGACAAATGTCGTTCCTGCGCCGCGGGAATTACTATGAGGCGGCAAAAAAGTCAATGAGGTCAGAACCGTGGGTTATATAATATAACGAATGGCGCAAAGTTAAGGTTTGTTAGCTATGGGGTTATTGTTAAAATTGTGCGGAAGCCATCACCTACACGAGGCGTACCAGAAATTGCGCTTACAGCTTCGACTCTCACGCTAATTGTATTACCCGGTTGGCTACCACGTACAAACCATGAGTTGGTAGCACTAACGGAACTGCCTGAGGCTCCACTCCACCTAACCGTTTCGAATATAGCTTGCCCAAGACCTAATTTGCCAGGATAAACTCTCCAATAATCATTTGCTACCAAAACCCCAGAGCCAGTACCATACATACCACCAGCAATATCTGAACCCAAATTTGTCAATGGTGGTGCTGGGAAAACATCAAAATACGGAGAATATACAGTTGCGCCCGCATTGAACATGGCGGGGAGATTAGCGAACCCACCATTGGAATTAGTTGGGATATATGCGTTCACCGCAGAACCATTACCAGTAACGTAATTCCCCAACACATACTCCCATACTCCACCCGCCAAATCATAGATACCATATATGTTATGTTGGGTACTAGCAAGAACGCCGAGCTGTGTGTTGTACAGACTACAAGAAGTTAATGCCATTGCATCATCAGTTGGATCCAATGAGTTCGGGCCACAACCTGTCGTATTTGGAATACGAGCATTATTGCGTACTCTCTCTGTTTCAGGTGTCGTAACCGTATCTGTCAATGGCAGATTATCACTTGTGCAATTCATATTCGAGCAGACGCCATATAGAGACTTGGTGAAATAAACCATTATCCCCCATTCGCTCATTTTAGCCATATGCGAATTGACAGTAGCGGAAGCACTATTTATCGCATATCCAGCAAAATTGTGTTGGTTGGCTCCGTTGAAAGATACGCCACCGCCCATAAGATTGGGGCTACCAAAAAGGAGGCCAGATTGAAAACGGCTTACAATATCTTGATTATCAAGCATACTCACGATTGGTTTTACTGTTGGGTTTGTCGCCGTCCCTGTCGTTGCAAACTTCCCAAACCAAATCCCATTAAGGGGCGTAACGGTACCATCGCCATTGGGCCAGTCGAAGCCGGGCGGTACAAGATACTGGGGGTAGATGGCCGGGTCAAGGCTGATGTCGATGTCCGCGACCGAGTTATAGGCCATATTGGCGTTGGTCAGTCTTACGTCAAAGGCCTTGGGGTAGTTGGTGGCCGAATAGTTGAAGTTCTCTACTCTATAAGCAAATCTCGGCACATAAGTCCAATACGCTCCTATAGCTGAATCAGGTATGGGTGTACCCACTGCCGCCGCTTGGTAGGTCGCGAGGCTAGCGGTGCTAGTGAATGTTACGGCGTTTGCCATCTTTCTCTGCGTATAATAAGGCTGATCAAACGCATCCCTTGTCGCCGTGTTGTCTGTTGTATAGTTATACCAATCAGCGTTAGTACCCGTACCGAAGATGCTCGGGTCGGCCTTAACCCAGCATGAGGTCGTGAGCGGGTTGGTGGCCGCCAGGTTGGTGGTTGGGGCGGAGTCCATGACGTTGCCGTATCCGTTTCCATAGGTACACTGTGCGTAGTTCCAACGCACCGGTATCATGCCGGGGTCGATGTCCACTATAACATTTCCGCTCTCGATCGGCGCATCCACGGCGTAGGCCGTCCAGACCACTTCGGCTTGGTAGACCCCATTCGGCATGTCGCTATCCACGCAGGCCGCAAAGAAGTAGGGTCTGGTCTCGTCGTTGCTACTACCAACGTGTATCATGGTGTCGCTCGTAGGTACCGCCGCATAGTTACTCGTAGAGCTATTTACGTCCAGGCTGTCTTGGACGGAGTAGCCGGTATCGAAGCCGCCAGAGAAGTTGTTCAACACCCTGGGGGTGGCGAAGCCCCATGAGTTGCAGCTACCAGGAGAGAATTGCGAGGGGTTTTGGATGGTGGCGTTATGAATCGGTGTGAGGACATAGTCGCTGTCGCTTTGGTTGACCATGTTGGCGCTAGTGGCCATGAGAGACAAGGCGTAACCATAGGTTCCGTTGGTGACGACCCGCACGTCGGTTTGCAGAGAGCTGACCGATCCGTTGGCGGTTGGGACGATTTCCATTTCGGAGACAATGGAGGTCTCCTCGTCCAGGTAGATGGCTACACTCGGCCCGGTGGCTTGTATATTAAAGTCCGTGCTGACGGCCAAAGAGCCGGGGCGACCAGAGACCAGGGCCAAGACCATAAGAAAGACCAGGAGCAGGAGAGAGGATAGAGCTATGAGGCAGTTCGCATAGCGACAAAGTAGCACCCCCCCCCAGAGCCATGTTCTTTATTGCTACAAGTCCCGAGCCCAACCTCTATCACCAATTACCTCCTGTTGTTGTATAACAAGTATATATCAAAATATAGAAAATTTCAAGTTTTCTGTTTCATATAAAGCGCGTCAAAAGCGTCTAAAGGCGCTAAGGGGCGACTAAATTACTTGACAAATTTGACAATGTGTGCTATAATCTGTATAATAGGGGGTATTATACCCTTAAATCATGAAAGAAAGATGCGAAAATGTTGCTGAATGTGAATATTACGGAAAAAAGTTTTGGGAATAAGAGTTTGATGAAGGATATTCGTTTTGCGGTGAGCGCGGGGGAGAAGGTTGGGGTTATCGGGAGGAATGGGACCGGGAAGTCGACGCTTCTTCGGATACTTTCGGGGCAGGATGAGGATTATACGGGTGAGATTCAATTTCGGAGGGGGAGCACGGTGGTTGCGACGAATCAGGAATATGCGGACGCGGGGGAGAGAACGGTGCTGCAATATATTCTCGAGGGGTTGCCGGAGTATTTGAAATTATCAAAGATTATTCATGAGTATCCTGCGACGATGGGCGAGGATATGAAAATGATCGAGGAATATACGAGTGCGTTGGATAGGTTTGTTGAAAAAGATTTTCATTATATTGAGGACAAGGTTAGGGAGGAATTAAAAAACTTTGGGATGAGTGGGCTGGGCGATAGAAAATTCGCGAGCCTGAGCGGCGGGCAGAAGAGGCTGACGGAAGTTGTGAAGATTATGCATGCGGATGCGAATTTGGCGGTGATTGATGAGCCGACGAATTTTATGGATTATGTGGCGAAGGAGCAGTTTGTCGAATGGATGAAGGCGGCGCCGGAAGCGATACTGATTATTACGCACGATCGGGATGTGCTGGAGGAAGTGGATAAGATTATTGAAATAAAAGATCAAATGAGCGTGGTGTATAAGGGAAATTAT
>WRLZ01000070.1 GCA_009777365.1 Candidatus Saccharimonadota bacterium
AGAGCTCTACCCCCAAATACTACTGCACAACGCTAGCCCTAAAGCTATTTCGAGGTGAACCAGCTATCTCCGAGTTCGATTGGCATTTCACCGCTAACCACAAGTCATCCAAACACTTTACTGCGTGTCCTGGTTCGGTCCTCCACTTGATGTTACTCAAGCTTCAACCTGCTCATGGTTAGGTCACCCGGTTTCGGGTCTAATCCTGCCGACTTGACGCCTTGTTAAGGCTCGCTTTCACTATGGCTCCGTCATCTGACTTAACCTTGCCGACAAAATTAACTCGCTGGATCGTTCTACAAAAAGCACGCCGTCACCCGGAACTAATCGCTCGAACAGTAGTAATTCATGAAAATCACTTTGCTCAAACAACTAGTTCCGGGCTCCGACACCTTGTAGGCAATGAGTTTCAGGATCTATTTCACTCCCCTCCCGGGGTTCTTTTCACCTTTCCATCGCTGTACTAGTTCGCTATCGGTCGTATATTATATTTAGCGTTAGCAGGTGGTCCTGCCGGATTCAATCAGGGTTTCTCGTGCCCCGACCTACTCAAGAAAACATATATAATGCCAATGATGTTTTAACCTACGCGACTCTCACGCTCTTCGGTTCGTCATTCAAACGATTCTGATAACATCAATGGTTTTCTCATTATCCGCTACTATGCAACGTGCGGTTTTTGATCTAAAAGTTCCAAAGCTGGAGCCCTTAAACCAAAAATTATATTTACTTTCAACCCCTGTTTTGCATTAGCTTGCACGCCATACTTGGTTAAACCAAGAACAAAACAAGTTTGCGCTCTTTGGATTTCGCTCGCCACTACTTTCCAAATCATTATTTATTCTCTTTTCCTTTGCTTACTAAGATGATTCAGTTCAGCAAGTTCCCTCTAATTACCCTATATATTCAGGTAAAAGTTATGAGACATGACTCTCATAGAGTTTCCTCATTCGGAGATCTCTGGATCAAAGCTCGTTGTCAGCTCCCCAAAGCATATCGCAGACTTCCACGTCCTTCATCGGTAATATACACCAAGGCATCCACTATCATTGCCCTTTTGTACCTTTTTATGCATTGACTTGATTAGTAGTTGATACACAAACAACCCCTTCTATCGACCTAAGTCGATGCCGAAGGCTCTTTAGTAGCAAGTCGGAATTCACTTCCGACGCCGCGAATGCAGCCTACCAATTACCGTCAATTTAATTTCGTAAATCAAATTGTTAAATGTCGTGCTCTCAGCCAGTCCACTCAAAGACTCGGCCTTTAATTTGAGAGCATAATTACGGTTTCAGGTCAGCCGCCGCTATAATTCGTGCGCGCCGCCAGTCACCTAAAACAGCTTTATGCTATCAAATTTCCCCATCTGCTTCTTAGCAGATTATGTAGAGGTTCCATCCAGTCTGCCTCTAGGCAGATAACGAACTTGCATTATTATGAACCTATTATAGCACACTTTTCCGCCATTTGCAATAGATTTTAGCGAAAAAGTCCTATTTTTCTCCCTTTTTCTCTATCTCGGAGAGCTTTTGGGCTTTTCTGACGGCTCTTTTCTGCATAACCTTAGAGTTTTTGACCCTATTTTTCGTATTTCTTGCCTTGATCGCAACCTTCTTCGCCCCATTCCTAGTACCCTTTACCGCCTTTTTGACGCCGTTTTGGGTACTTTTGGCAGTCTTCATGGCCGCAATCCTAGTTACCCTCATTACTCCCCATCGCCCTACCTCATAAGTCGCCACAATTTTATCCACCATCATGAGCACCAAGCTCCCATAATTCCTCGGAACCCTCCCCGGAAACGGAAACATGTGCGACTCTATCATATTCTTCTGGCGCTTATTCAAGTCAAAATGCACATCAGCCCGTTCCGCCGAAATTCTTGGATGACGACGATAGTCGAAAACCCCAAACCATATCATATCATCCATTTCATAATCATAATAGAAATCATGCAAAAGCGCCGCCCTCGTATAATCCCTATTGTATCGGCTAGTGTATTTGGTTATCCTATAAGTCATCTTCGCCACCCGCACCAAATGATCATACCGGCTCGTGCCATGATGTATTTCCATCTTGAGCGCCTGAAAATCGTTGCTCTCCAAAATATCACAAGCAACCTCGTCGAACCTAAGCCTTGTTTTTTTGCTCATATTTCTCCAAATGCTTCTTCGCCCTCAGCGTTGCCCTGCGCCCTCGCGGCGTCCTCTCGAGCAGCCCAATCTGCAATAAATACGGCTCGAAAAAATCCTCAATCGTCGAAACCTCATCCCCCGTAAGCGCCGCAATCGTCGTCACCCCGACCGGCCTATCCCCATAATTATCCGAAATCAATTTCAACATATTCCTATCCCCGGCATCAAGGCCAAGCTCATCAATCTCGAGCGTGAGAAGCGCCGCCCTCGTCATCTCCTCGTTAATTTTCCCATCGCCTTTCACATCCGCATAATCTCGCACGCGCTTCACCAGACGATTCGCAATCCTCGGCGTCAACCGACTTCGCTCCGAAAGAATCTCCGCGCTTTTATCATCAATCTCCGTTTCCAAAAGTTTCGCGCTCCGCTTTATAATCTGCCCAATTTCATTTTGCTGATAAAACTCCAACCTATGTATCAACCCAAACCTATCTCGAAGCGGCGCCGCGAGAGACCCCGTCCTCGTCGTCGCCCCAATCACCGTAATCATCGGGAGGTCCAACCGCACCGAGCGAGCCGCCGGCCCCTTCCCAATCACAATATCCAGCTTCGCATCCTCCATCGCCGAATACAGCACCTCTTCCACCGCTCGTTTCAACCTATGAATTTCATCAATAAACAACACATCCCCATCCGCCAAATTTGTCAAAATCGACGCCAAATCTCCCGCCCGCTCAATCGCCGGCCCACTCGTCACCTTAAACCCAGCCCCCATCTCGTTCGCAATCACCCCCGCCATCGTCGTTTTCCCCAGCCCCGGCGGCCCAAATAATAACACATGCTCAATCGACTCCCCACGCTTCCTCGCCGCAGTTATCGCCAGCTTCAAATTCGTCTTGAGTCGTTCTTGCCCAATATATTCATCAAAAGTTTTCGGCCTGAGAATATTCTCGCGAACAATCTCCTCCGTATTTTGCTCCTCCTCCATCTCTGTAGGCTCCACAACTCTCTCAATCACCATATCACAAGAATAACATAAAACTCCAGCAAAGGCAACCTCGCCCTCTTGACAACACCAGATGACCTAGGGTAAATTACCCCCATTATACTACAGTATAGCACACTTTGTCAAATTTGTCAAGCTTTTCTCTTATTTCCCTTCCAAAACCTCTTGATAATATCCAACGAAAACGTCGAAAGAATATAAGCTATCGCCGGCACCGCCGCGTTCAGAAACACATTCCCCTGACTCCCCACAGCAATCATAAATAGCACCACAACAACATACGTAAGCACACCAATCGCCACCCTCCGCATCCAACTATCCTGCCATTTCGCCTCAAGCTCGACTTCCTTATCCCGCCGCCCCAATCTCTCGATTTCTTCTTGCAATTCCCGCAACTTTTCCTCGTTCATAATCCCATTGTACCATAAATTATCACTGCGTTGGCCGCCTTAAAGAAAACCCCGGCAATTTCTTGCCAGGGTCCCCATTCATTCCTCTCTCCGAAGTTTCACCAAAATCGGCACACTAATTGGAACAAAGATAAGCAGAGTCATAAGCATACTGTATTCCAATTTTACATCCGCGGCAATCCCAATCAACCACACCGACGGAATATATAGGATTTGCGCCGCCATCTTCGCCACCGCAATAATCGACGCCTGCTCGCTTGGCCTGGCACGATTTTGCACAATCGGCATCATCGTCGCACTCGTCCATCCTTGCGCCACCCCCATGAGCAGATACAGCCCAATCGTCACAATGCCAAAATGTAAACTCATCGTACCAAGCGCAAAAACC
>WRLZ01000071.1 GCA_009777365.1 Candidatus Saccharimonadota bacterium
CGCATCTAGGCCAACCATAAGACCATATCTAAGAGACCGCTCCGGGCCGCTTGGCCAAGTCATAGTCTCTTAGATATGGTCTTATGGTTGGCTCCCCACGAAAACCGGTCCCACCACGTGCAAGACCAGCGAATCTCCATATAGAATTGATACTGGCGCTAGAAGCATCACCTGCTTGGCCGCCTCTAGGGATCCATGGAGTATCAGCATCTACAGAAAGATCTAGTGCCCCCGACCACCCAGAGGATCTCGTAGATAGATTGTTGGAGGGTGGGGTTAGGCGGGGATTTGGAAGTGGTTGCGTTTGTCTTTGTAGTTGCTTTGGGGGACGGTTTGGGTTGGTTTGATCTGGCGGAGGTATTCGGCTAGGACGAGGTTGATGCGGTCGTCGCCGAGACGCTCACGCATGCTCTTGACGATTTCCTCGGGGCTTCGGGGGCGTAGGCTGGATGTGCTACTGGTTTCCATGGAGCTTTCGAGCTCTTCGACTTGTTCGCCGCTGTCTTCGGAGGATATTTCCATCATTTGCTCACGCTTTGAACAGGCGTAGGCGCAAGTCGCGCAATTGCCGAGGCATCGCTCTGTACTTGCGCTGATGCCATGCTTTTCTGCTTCCTGTTCTAGTTTTTCTGGACTAGTCATTTTGTTACCTCCGAATTACTACAATTGTATACTACATGTAGCGTAAAAGCAAGCTTTTGGGCGAAAAAATTGCTAAATATTGTGGAAAAGTTGTGGGGAAAGTGGTATGAATTTTCAGAAATCCTTGACAATCCGACGAAGCGAATGATGAAAATGTTTTACATTTTCATCTGAGCGAGGCAGAATTAGTAATAGTTTTTCTACGAAAACTATTGACTTTTGTTGCAAAGTGTGCTATAATGTAGTATAATGGGGTATTTTTGCCTGTCACGCTTATGTTTAATTTCTGTCAAAAATCTTGCTTTTTTGGGGGATGTATGGTATACTGGAGAGGCTTGTGGGCGGTGTTAGTTCATCGACACAAGTTTGACCCTTAACAATCTGTTAGGCGTAAAAATAAACATTATGTTTTCGGATTGGAAAAGGGCGATGTTTGGCAGGGAATGATGAGGGTAGAACCGAGTCAGTCTAATTGCCAAGCGGTGCAGTTTCAGGCAACATGGCTAATCGAGGAGATAGTATCAAGTCATATGGTTGGCTAAGCAAGTGAGAAATAGTTCCAAGTGCAAGGAAATCGCAATGAATCGGCGAAGATCGAGGAGGGTAGTGCCGAATCGAGACCGAGCCAAGGCAAGTAAAATTGCCGAAACCGGCTTTGGGGAGATAGTATCGAACCATGCAAAGCCAAAAAAAGCACAGTTTGTAGCGAGTTAGCAAGAAAACGCAATAAGCAAAACCTTTATGCAACATCCGGCGAAGATCGAGGAGGGTAGTACCGAATCGAGACCGAGCCAAATAGTAATTTTAGGCAATACCCTGGCTATGGCACGGGTAGTACCGAGCCAAATAAGGCCAAAACGGTCGCCCTTTGTGACAAGCTCACGAGGGCGGCTGTTGTTTTTTCTGATGGGCTTGAAATTTTGAATAAAGGAGGTATAACGCCATGGCAAAGAAGTACAGGCTAGTAATGACGCTTACGTTGTTGCTTGTCGCGATGTTGGTTTTTCCGACGATTGCACAAGCGGCCACTAACACGTCACCTACGGCGGCACGAAATGCTGCTCTAGCTGAGCTGACCCGCGTTGTTTTCAACGTGGGAAGCGATGTGTACTCCGTCAATGGAGTTAACAGGACATCGGATGTCCGAACTATAGGGGCACATGTGCCTTTACGATTTATGGCTGAGGCTTTTGGAGGAGAAGTGGGCTGGGACGAAGATAGAGGTATGGCTGTAGTGACCATCAATGGTCGAACGCAGCATATACCGAATAGAGGACCAGAGACACTTGTGGTGAATGACAGAACCATGCTCCACATTTCTTCAAACCTCTTCAGCTATTTTGGTTTAACCGTGAGTGTTAGCGAAGACGGCGAAAGAATCACGGTAACCGAGCGTTTCTTAGAATTTAACCCGATAAACGTTTCCCAAATAAGGGATGCGGCTAGGCAATCGCCGTTTTTCTCATCTCGTGATGGGCGGACGGTTGTTTTTGTGCCGAGTACGAATTTACTGCTCCCCGCCAGTTTTGAAACCGATGACCGTATTTACAGTTATAGCGTTGGTTTTGAGGCGGTGGAAGGATTTACACTCCTTAGAAGGGGCGAATTGGTTATTCTCTCTGTGACGAGCAGGGCGAAACCGAGCAGTATCCAGAATATCTCTGGCACTTTTACTGGCGATGAGCTGGTAGCCAGGGGTCACGCAACCAGGAGCATGACGATAGGGGATTTTCAAGTCCTGAATCTGAATGCTAACTGGCGCAATATTCCGCTTGCGGAAGGTAGTTCAACAATCACTGTAAACGGCGTAAGATATAACTACTATGTTACCCGGCTGGATTCGACGACGCGTATTAGGACCGCTAATGCAGGCGACACAATCGTTCTGTATATGGCGAGATATACGACACCGCCGAGTCAGCCATCTGGTGGTGGCGGTGGGTCTTACAGGCCCCCAATAGTTACACCAGAAACTACGGTTAGCCTGAACCCGAGAAACGTGAATCTCCAAAGTGGCCATCTGGCTCCTGCGGGGTCAAACACGACTTCTGTACGGGTGACGGTTAGCAATAACCAAGGTTTTAGCGTGCATGTTCAAGACCCAAGCGTAGCAACAGCTGTCAGGTCGGGTAGCAATATCCATATAACCTGGGCTGGGATAGGTACGACGACGTATCATGTTGTTTCGGATGACGGAAGAGGAATAGCTTCCGGGACTATCACAAGTTCTTTGAATGGTGATATTCTCGTGACAGGCTTTAACTTGGACGTCACTGATATGACACTATTGATTGGTCAAACCCAAACTGCTAATGTTATTGGCAGGCAACCCATCAGCGCAACTGAGTTGATTAACTGGTCTTCCAGTAACAGCCAGGTAGCGTCGGTGAATAGTAATGGTCAAATCACTGCCCACACGGCGGGCAATGCCACAATTACGGCAAGGACTGCTGTCGGCGGATTGACTAGAACTGTAAGCGTAACAGTCGTAGACGGCGCTATTGGCGCCAAGATGGAATTGGCTAAAATCGGCAACGGTTTTGCGGGCAATAGGCTGGAAGTTCCTTTTGGAACGAACGCAGCCAATACCGCTATAGTCGAAGCCCTGATTTTAGCGCAGGCACAGAACCAAGTCGGTTCAGGTTATGTGGTGAGCATGGTTAGTAGTAACTATGACAGCACGAGCCTGGTTTGGACGGGTAGGTTTATTGTGTCGCAAATTGGCAATGCAATGAACACTGCAACTGACGTTTCAAACCGCAACATTTTAATCAATGTGGCGGCAGGCCCGAACGAAACCGACGCTGAAAAAGAACTGAACGGGATTGAAGTTTCGTTGCCGAGTGAGTGGGAAATTCCCGCGGACTCGCAGCTGACTGACGTAGCTGCGATTGAAGCAATGGTGATGCAAGTTGCCAACGCTAATGTCGCATCTGGCTATTCGGTAAGCGTAGAAACCACCCAGTATATTCCTCCCCAGTCTCCTGGACTGTGGACGGGAAGGCTGACGATTACAAGCGTCACCAACCCCGCGGATACGGCAACTCGTATTATTACGATTGTTGTGCACTATGAGGTGGCAACAAAGCACACAGTAACCTTTGTTCACACTGAAGGCACCCTGATAAGCGGCGACCTCGTTCAAGAAGTAGTCGAAGGTCAGGACGCAGTTCCTCCGGTGATCGAGCGTGACGGTTTTACCCTTAGT
>WRLZ01000072.1 GCA_009777365.1 Candidatus Saccharimonadota bacterium
CAAGCTGCCCAATACTTACAAACAAAGGCCCAACTTTAACATACGGCCCAAACCGCCCCTCATTCGCCATGATCTCCTCGCCGTCCTTAGTCTTGCCAACCACACGCGGAAGCTCCATAAGCTTCAAAGCCTCCTCGAGACTCAAGCTATACATATCCGTTCCACGCGGAATCGAAGCCTGTCGCAAATTGCCATCTTCCTTCGTTCCTTCGTAGACAAAAGGCCCAAACCGCCCCAGCCGTGCATATATCGTCAGCTTCGTCCTCGGATCCACACCAATCTCATGAACCTGCGCGCTCGCCCGCTCAATCCCCGCCGCATCCTCAATCGTCTTATGAAACGGCCCATAAAATTCATGAAGCATCTCCGTCTTATTCTTATCCCCATTGGAAATCTCGTCCAGCTCCGTCTCCGTCTTCGCCGTGAACCCATAGTCAACAATATTCCCGAAATGCTTGAGCAAGAAATCATTCAAAGTCTCCCCAGCCGGCGTCGGCACAAGCTTACCCTTCGTCGCACCAGATTTCTCCTTCACCTTCTGCTCGGTGATCTCACCTTTCTCAAGTACAATCTCATCAATCTCTCGCTCAACACCCTCGCTCGTACCCCTCTCCACATAACCCCTCTGCTGAATCGTATCAAGAATCGTCGCATAAGTACTCGGCCGCCCAATCCCACGCTTCTCAAGCTCCTTGACCAGCGACCCTTCAGTATATCTCGCCGGCGGCCTTTGGAAAACCTGCCTCGCCATAATCTTCTCCGCATCCACAACGTCTCCGACATGAAGATCCGGCAAAATCAAATCTTTTCCACCACCATAAACCCTCAAGAACCCATCCTTAACAATAATTTCACCCTCAGCCTCAAATATAATCTCATTCTTATCATTCTTGAGTCCCACCTTGGTTTTCTCAATCTGCGCTGGCGCCATCTGCGAAGCCACCGTCCTCTTCCAAATCAATTCATAAATCTTCTGCTCATAACTCGACCCGCTCACCATAGTTTTCTGGATACTCGTCGGACGAATCGCCTCGTGAGCCTCCTGCGCGTTCGCACTCCTCGCCTTAAAATTCCGAACCTTATGATACTCCTCACCAAACTCTTTCTTGATATAATTCCCAATCATCCCGATCGCCTGCCCGCTAAGCGTCGGTGCATCCGTTCGCATATAAGTAATATACCCAGCCTGGTATAATTTCTGCGCCGCGCTCATAGTCGTCCTGGCCGAATATCCCAATTTCGCCGAAGCCTCTTGTTGCAAAGTCGAAGTCGTAAACGGAATCCCCGGCTTTCGCTCTCCCGGAACCTTATCAACATTCTTTACCGAAAACTTCGCGCCAACAAATTGCTTAAATATCTCAAGAACCTTAGCCTTCTCCGCAAATTTCTCAGCCACCTTCGCATCAAACTCCGCACCCTTTTTGAATACCCCCGAAATCTGCATCTCGCTCGCACTCTCGAAATCTCGAATCTCCCGCTCCCGCTCGACAATCAGCCTCACCGCCGGCGACTGCACACGCCCCGCACTTCGCCCCCCCGGCACCTTCTTTATCACAACCGGCGAAAGCTCAAACCCCACCAACCGGTCCAAAATCTGCCGCGCCTGCTGCGACGCCACAAGGTCCATATCAATCCCACGCGGCTTACTAATAGCCTCCGACACAGCATTCTTCGTAATCTCATGAAACGTTACCCGATTCGCACTATCCTTCAGCCCCAAAACCTGCACAAGATGCCACGAAATCGCCTCCCCCTCGCGGTCGGCATCCGTCGCCAGCCAAATATTTTTCGCTTCTTTCGTCGCACGCTTCAGCTCGCTCGCAACCTTCTTCTTCTCCGGATCAACCTCATAAATCGTTGCAAAATCCTTATTGACATCAACCGCGTTCTTATCCATCGAAATCCTGCGAATATGCCCAACCGAACTCATAACTTTCCATCCAGGCCCAAGATACTTCTCAATCGTCTTCGCCTTCGCAGGGCTCTCCACGATCATCAAATTCGTTAGTGTTTTTGCAGACATACGGATATAATACCACACCTCCCCGGCAAATTCAACCGCCAGGGAGGGAAATCGGCTATCTACTAATTAACTCTTTCCACAATCATATCGTCCAGCTCTTTCATCATCTCCGCAAAGCTATAATCGTCCAAGCTCTCGAAATCTTCCTGCAAACTCTCCAATAGGTCAGTGTAAATCTCTACAGCCGCATTAAGCGCCGCCTCATTGCCATCATTCGTGGCATTAGCCATATCATCTAGCGCCCCGGCAATACCATCCCGAAGCCGCACAACCTCCGAACTATCAACACTCACCTCTCGCACAGCCACCGCCAAACTCCTAAACCCATCCACCATAGCGTTACTCGTCGTGTAGTTAGTATTCGCAAAAATAATCGGCGCAAGCACCCTTAGATAATCAACCCCCAAATTATAAACACCCCTAAAGTTCACCAGCTCATCCTCAATCTTCTCGTACTTCTCTCGAAGCTCTCGATCTCTCTGGATAGCCCTCTCCTCGCCAAGCTTCGCGAACTCCTCCTCCATCTCCTCAAACGAAGCCTGCGTCGCATCAATACAAGAATTAAACGCCGCAGTCGTCGTAGACCTTCCCTGACACTTCTCAATTTCACTCACACCCAAATACGCACTATGTACAGCCCCGACCCGCTCGTTCGCCCTCTTGAGATCCGCCCTAGACACCCCAAAAACATTAGTCAAAACCAATGCCACGAGCAGAATCACACCTCCCACCGCCACAATCCCCGCCGCCATCTTCATCGACTTGTTGCTTTTATAAGCATCCACACTACTCTGCTTCACCATCTTCTCCCCCTATCATTTTCAACTATTTCCTCTCCATTCTACCACAAACCCCACCCCTTTTCAAGCAACCCCCTACTACTGTTATTCTCAATGATTTCCCCAAAAACCACCCAAAATAGCTCAAAATCCTTGACTTTTCTTGCAAAGTGTGATATAATGTAGTATAATGGGGAGTATTTTCCTTGACACGACACCTTTCTTGATATATAATAATATCAATGAGAGTTTCTAGGAAACCCTCATACGGTTTGGTGAATCAACTAGTTCTATCTAGTTGATTTTCTTTTGGAATAAAACTCAAATGCTATCAAACCCCAAAGTATGGAAATCTTCTTCATAAGGTATAACTCCTTTCTAGGCCTCATTATAATACGCCCTAGAAACATATCTACGCTAACGAAGCCTAGAGGATTGAGGTGGGAACCCGTCCTTAGGCCCAGCTAGCATACAAAAACCTACCAAACCTTGCTCATTGTAGCACATCTAACACGCCAGATCAATGATTTACTCGAAAATTACAACATAAGCGTGATGAGCTCGCCACGAAAACCAACCAAGACAACAACTACTGCACACAACGAACAGAAAAACCATCAGCTTTAATACCGTTATTAGCAACATCGGTATAATTCGTGAAAAAGATTAAATTGCGAACATTATTGGCGGTATTAATAGTTGACGACCAGTAGTACCCTCGTATATTAGCATTACTAAAATTACCCTGAGTATTCATGATACCAGAGTATACTCCGAGCCAGTTGTTAACCAAACCAGCGTCTGTACTGGTTGCGCCAGAATTGGCTATTTGGTTCAAGTTCCAAAATTCATTGGTATTATCTTGGGCTGCTGTGCCGTCCGTACCAGCCGTAGGCAATCTCCACCCTGCCGAACAAATTGAAGTAGACGTATCTTGACCTGTGGTCGAGGTTAAGTTACAAGCATTCGGATTCCTCCCCACCCCTCCCATGGCCGCGCACCAATTGTAGAGGTAACCGTACTGGGCGCCGTTGGCGCCCGTGG
>WRLZ01000073.1 GCA_009777365.1 Candidatus Saccharimonadota bacterium
TGGCCGGCCTTATTCTGGAAAACCGCCGACTGCGGGAGTCCTATGTCCAGCTTTTGGAATCTTTCATCGAGGTGATTGCCAGAGCCATTGACGCCAAATCCCCTTACACCGGCGCCCACTGCCAAAGGGTTCCGGTAATTACCAGACTACTCGCCACCGCAGCCGTCCAACAAGAAGACGGCGCCCTCAAAGACTTTGAAATGAACACGCAGGACTGGTATAACCTGCACATTGCCTCATGGCTGCACGACTGCGGCAAGGTAACCCCCCCGGAATATATCGTGGACAAAGCCACAAAGCTCGAGACCATTCACAACCGCATCCACGAAATCCGTAATCGTTTTGAGATTCTGCGCCGCGACGCGCACATCGAATACCTGAAAAAGCGCCTAAACCAATCCGACACGCAGGAAAATCTGCAAGCCGAGTTTATCAACAAAATCAAGCAGCTTGAAGATGACTTTGACTTTGTCGCCAAGTGCAATATCGGTGACCGCGGCTTGAGCGACAAAGATGTCTCGCGCTTAGAGGCCATTGCCCGCACGCAGTTCACCCGCTACTTCAGCCGCCTTAAAGGCTTGTCCTGGACCGAGCGGGACAATATCAAAGACAAAGATTTATATGAAAAGCCGAGTATCGAGAACCTTATCCAAAACCGCGAAGACCACGTTTTCAACAATTTCAACAACGGCGAACTTTATAATCTGGAAATCCGCAACGGCACGATTAACAAAGAAGAACGCGAGAAAATCAACGAGCATATCGTGGTCACGATTGACATGTTAAAAGCGCTTCCTTTCCCCAAAGAACTTTCCAACGTGGTTGAATACGCCGGCGCCCACCACGAGCGTATGGACGGCAAGGGTTATCCCAATGCTCTGACCGGCGCCCAAATGTCCACCCCGGCCAAGATTATGGCCATTGCCGATATTTTCGAAGCCCTGACCGCCAACGACCGCCCTTACAAGGAACCTAAAAAGCTGTCCGAAGTCTTAAGCATTATGAAGCATATGAAAAACAGCGGCCATATCGACCCCGATTTGTTTGAAGTATTCATCAAAAGCAAAGTCTACATGGACTACGCCGACCAATACGTCTCCCCCGAACAAATCGACGACATCAACCCCGAAGATTACCTATAATTTAAAACAGTCACCCCTCAGAGCGCAGCGAGGATAAGTAACTGTATTACTTGTCAAGATAAAAAAATTATTGATTAGCGGCAATAGAGTTCAGGTGCAGGAGCAACTTTCGCATACAAGCAGTCATAGCCATTTTAGCGGGTTTTCCCCGGTCTCTTAATCCTCTATAATACGGCTTAATCACCTCGTTGCACTTTATCGCGGATACCACAGCCATATAAAGGGCATTGCGGACATTTTTTCTACCACCCTTTATACTCATTCTGCCCCTCATCATGCCGCTTTGGTTCTCCATCGGAGCAACACCGGCTAAAGCCGCAATCTCACGCTTATTCGCACTGCCCAGCTCCGGCATTTCAGACAACATTGTCATTGCCGTAACAAACCCAACGCCTCGAACATTAAGCATTTCGGCAAACAACTTCTTATATCTTTTAGCATTTTCAATAAAAGCCATAATATCTTTATCCACAATCTTAAGTTGTTTCTTATAAAACAATATCGCTTCCTTTATGGTCTCGCGCGCTAACACATTATTGGTTTTATCTAACCTGCTTTTCTCAATCTTTAACGAAACAATCATCTGCATTCTTCTTGCCGCCAGCTCTCTAAAGCTTTCATGTTCTTGATTTTTGCAAGAGGCTCGTGGTAAAGGCATTCTTTTGCCATACTCCGCTATATGAAACGCATCGAGCTTATCATTTTTAGCCAATTTACCTTTAGACTGGGAGAACTTTCGTATAAACAAAGGATTAACGACGTAAACCTCATAGCCTTTATCAAGCAAAAACGTTTCCAGGCTCTTATGATAACATCCGGTTGCTTCCATTATAAATTTAGGAGTTTCAAAATTCTTGCATGCTCGGGAAAATGCCTTAAACCCTTTGATATCATTAGTAAACTGCTTAAATCTATTGCCCGGCAAAAAACATATATCCAATTTAGCCTTTGACACATCTATTCCGATTGTATTATAATCCATCTTGTTCCTCCTTATATATGAGCTCAAAACGCTCTCGTAACTGTTTGAACAAAGGGACATGAGCCGGGTTTCCTACTAAACCACGATCTTAATGATCCGGGATCTCACGAAATCTCCGGCTCGGCACAGGGGCGTTGCAACGCCCCTGTGCCAACTTTACTAATGATACAAATTGATTCAATTAGAAAAGTCAAATTAAATATATAAGGGATCTTCGAATTTTAAATTTGAAAGTGTCTGATTTCACCTACCTAAACTCATACCTGACCCCAGCATCAACCTGCGTAGCCGAAACACTCTCAATAAACTGAGATACTTGCAAGTAAAAATTCATCATTTTATGCTGCCAACTAGCCGAGGCCGAAATCACACCGCGATTCTTCTCCAAATCATAACTGTTCATATGGAAACGACCAGCCATACCAGCCATACTAGCTTGAGAGGCCTGGAACGAGTTGTTCAACTCTCGATAATAACCACCGCCAACTCGGAACTTCAACGTATCATCCTCTGACAAAGCAAACGCTCTCCTCGCATATAACCCAATCCCGGTCTCAACCGAAACATTGTTGCTCGACTTAACATCAACCCCACCACGCTCCTTCATACGATCCTGATAAACACCCAAGACATTAAACTCAACAGTAGGCTCAAGAACAGCAAACCCAACATCAAAAGCCTTGCGAAGCTCATTGCTAACCCCATAGTAATAGTTCTTAGTATCAGCCTTAAACTCAACCCCATGCGCATAACGATGATAATTACCCATACCCATACCAATACGAGGCGTCGTAACCAACTGCAACGTATCGTCAAACTGGGTCGTCAAAGGCGCAAACAACTGAACCATAACTTCATTACGCGTAGCACGATTATTATACTTGCTCTCCAGATAACTCAAAGAAACACCCATACCATAACGGAAAGTCTCATCATAAGCCCTGTCACCCACCAAGAACAACGAATGCGCCTGGTCTTCATATCCGGTAAACACACCCAGATTATTCGAATCACGATTGTAGAAGTCATACCCGGCCATAATCCGGCTCCCGTCACTCCTGACCGGCGCATCGAATAGGGTATTATTAGCCTTGGTATTAACGCTCTTCAACACATCCAGATTCTGCTTGGCAAAGTTAGGAATCAAATCCAACCCGAACTGCTCTATGATATGAGCCCCCAATATCTGCAAACTAGAAGACGCATTCAATGCCGCAAATATCGGTGAGCCCAACTGCATATCATGATTCGCATCCAAATAACCGGACAGCAAATCACTTACCCCGAGAACATCGGAGAAGGTCTTCATTTGGGCCACAATATCATACCCGCCAGTTTCATTTTTAACCAGCCTTGTGTCAAACATCACCGAGTTTGACCTCAAATCAATCCCAGCGTCTTCACCCACAAACGAGTTCTCGTTAACATAAGTGCCGTCAAACCCATCCCCGACAATGCTGGCGCCA
>WRLZ01000074.1 GCA_009777365.1 Candidatus Saccharimonadota bacterium
AAAGAGCGGGTCTCCAATACGACCTAAACCTTACTCTTTCCCAGCCAAAAACTTCGCATAGTAAAACCCACCATAAACCACCGCCCAACTTGGCTCCCGCGCCTTCAGTATCGGCGGAATATCCACCAGAGGCGACATCCGCTTTGCCAGGAGTTCCGGCAAAAAGCTACCAAATTTATCAAAATTCGTACTCACACCCCCACCAAACACCACAAAATCCGGGTTGAACGCAGGTATCAGCGCCCCAAGCCCAAGAGCTATCCTCGCCGCAATCATCCGCCAAGTCGCCTCATCCTTAATATCATTAGCAATCTTCCCATAATCCCTCTGAATCGCCGTTCCCGAAGCAATCTTCTCCCACTCCACCAGCTTACCACCAGCTTCCACCATCATCCGCCCAGCCTCACTATGCACCGAAATCAACCCATGTGTCACCACTCCAACCCCAACTCCAGTTCCTGGCGCAATATAAAGCAGGGTCTCAGGGAAGTTCAGCCCAGCCGCCTCTCCATACGCCCCCAGATCAGCGTCGTTCAACACATAGACCGACATGCCGTCCAAAACAGTCGCCGCCAACTCCTTCGCAGGATTAAACGCCACCCCCGTCTCATTCTTCCATTCTGGCAAATTCGGAAAATACCCAATAATCCCACCATCTTTCACCAAGGCAGGTATCCCAAACACCGCTATCTTGACCCCCTCCTTTTTCATAGTCGAATACTGCCGCTCAAACTCATTCAAAAATTCCCTCGGCGTCTTAGGCGTAGCAAAGTGCCTATGTTCCGCAATCTGCGGCTGATCCAAATTTTCATCCATCGTCGCGATTAGCGTTTTTGTCGCGCCAATATCTATAACTAATATCATACCCCAATTCTATCACCTTCCATTCCCAAATTCAAGCCCACTTGCTTCAAAAATATAAACACAAGCATTAACAGATCAAAACAAAGCAAACACACCATTTTACCAGTATTTAATAATAATTTTTACACCCCCAATAAATTAATTATCACAACCTCCAACTATATATGCTAACCTACACCAACTTAATCCCCAAAACAATTCTCTCCGGAGATGTCTGTGCGCCTATGACGATAGGGCACAGCCAGCGGTCAAGACGGACCATCTGTAACGACAGATGGTCCTCTGACCCGTATCGACGGAAGAAATGGTTTTGGGGATTGGCGGTATAGTTTCTTATCTCTTGCAATTTCCCCCTCACTATGCTATACTAACAAAAGTTACGCAACGTTACTTAGAAGAAAAACAGCGAACTTAGGAAGGGTTATACGAAATTATGGCTAATGCCAAAAAAATTACAATGGACGAATTGTTGGCTGGCGAAAAAGTCGCCCCAACACTAGTGGTCAACGAAAACATCAGTGGAAAGGTTCTCTCCGTAAAGAAGCACGAGATCCTAATTGATCTTGGACCAATCGGCGTTGGGTTCATCCCGCGCAAAGAGGCAGGCTACCTGCGCGATCTAGAAATCGGCAAGGAAGTCCTTGCAAGCATCATCGACACAGAGATGAGTAACGGCATGGTCCTCCTGTCTCTCAGGAAGGCCGCCAAGGACAAGGGCTGGGAAGTTGTATACGAATATAAGAAGGACAATAAGATCATAGAGGTTACGCCAATCGACGCCAACCGCGGTGGACTTTTGGTTGAAATCGAGGGCGTGCGAGGTTTCTTGCCCGTCTCTCAGCTTTCTAGTGAACACTACCCGCACTCCGTAAACAGCGGCGACAAAGAAGCCATCATCAAGAAGCTCAGCGAACTCATGGGCAAGTCCCTTAAAGTCAAAGTCCTTGACGTTGACAAGCGCCTAAACAAGCTCATCTTCAGCGAGCGTGAAGCATTGCGCGAAGAGGCAAAGAGCCGCCTAGCCGAAATCAAGGTTGGCGACAAGCTCAGCGGCATCGTAACTGGTATCGTAGACTTCGGTGTATTTGTTAATATCGACGGCCTCGAAGGCCTCATCCACATCTCCGAACTAGCCTGGGAGCGCCTCGACACAGTCGGCGACCGACTCCGTATTGGCGACAAGGTTGACGTGAAGGTTACCTCAGTTGAAAACGACCGCCTCAGCCTCAGCATCAAGCAACTCCAAGAAGACCCATGGGCTAACGAAGCCTCGCGTCTCAAGATCGGCGACGAAGTCGAAGGCACGATCACCAAGATCGCCCCAATCGGCGCATTTATCCAAATCACCCCAGCTGTCGAAGGCATGGCGCAAGCCGTAGACGCAAACGGCAAGAAAATCGACCCGGAAACAGTCTTCAAGCTTGGTGAAAAAATGACATTCGTCATCACCGCCCTTGACACCAGTAGCCGCAAAATTACCCTTGCTCTAAAGAGCGATGACAAGAAGCCAGCTCCCAAGAAGAAATAACAATGTAGATAAATTATAGGCTCGCTTGTAGCCAGAAAGGAGATTTTCATGAGCAAAGCGAATGCCGCAAGCCCCTCAGTAGTGAGTCCAAATTCAGCTCGGACGAACGATCTGTCACGATCAAACCACGAAGAAAAAATAATTAAAATCTCCGATTCAATCAC
The DNA here is from genome assembly GCA_009777365.1 of Candidatus Saccharimonadota bacterium. Taxonomy (GTDB): domain Bacteria; phylum Patescibacteriota; class Saccharimonadia; order Saccharimonadales; family Saccharimonadaceae; genus WRLZ01. Next base: position 2,557 of record WRLZ01000074.1, read on the forward strand.
AGTTGACGAACTAGCTGGCAGCCTAAACATACCCGTAGCCCAGATGATCGGCGAGCTTTTCAAGCAGGGCATCATGGCCACTATCAACCAACGCCTAGACTTTGAAACCGCCAGCCTTATGGTCGACGAACTCGGCCTAGAAAACGTTCGCCTAGAACGAAAGAAAAGCCAAAGCAAATCATCTGGAGACAATATCCACGTCCTTTCAGACAAAGCCAAGACTCGCCCCCCAGTAGTCGCCATCATGGGCCACGTCGACCACGGCAAAACCACCCTCCTCGATACCATCATAGGCCAAAAAGTCGTATCTAGCGAAGCTGGTGGTATCACCCAGCACATCAACGCCTACCAGATCACTCATGATAAAAAATTAATCACCTTCCTCGACACCCCAGGCCACGAAGCCTTCGCGGCAATCCGCCAGCACGGCGCAGCCCTCACCGACATTGTCGTCCTAGTCGTTGCAGCAGACGACGGCGTCAAGCCCCAAACTATTGAAGCCATCAAATTCGCCCGCGGCGCCAACGCCAAGATCATCGTAGCTATCAACAAAATCGACAAGCCAGCCGCAGACGTCAACCGCACCATGACCGAGCTTGCCAGCGACCACAACCTCCTCCCAGAAGAGTGGGGCGGCGACACCATCATGGTTCCCGTTAGCGCTAAAACTGGCGAAAACTTGCCTAAGTTGCTTGACATGATCCTCCTAGTCGCCGACATCGACGAGCTCAAAGCCGACTACGACATCCCAGCCCAAGGCATGGTCATCGAGTCCAAGATGGCTACAGGTCGCGGCGTCGTCGCTAGCCTCCTTGTCCAACAGGGAGAACTTTCTGTAGGAAATTATTTAGTCGCTGGTTCTGCCCACGGCAAAGTCCGCACCATGACCGATTTCCGTGGCAAACCGCGCGGTCGCGCCCTCCCATCAACCCCCGTTTCAATCACTGGCTTCAAGGAACTACCCCAGTTTGGCGATCAATTCTCGGTTGTCGCATCCGAAAAAGAAG
>WRLZ01000075.1 GCA_009777365.1 Candidatus Saccharimonadota bacterium
CATCTCCCTCTCGCAAACTCCCAAGATTGTCGCAAAGCGCGTCAATTCCAAACCCCGTATGGCAAATATAAGCTCCAAGCCCGCTGACCGTCGGATGTGTTGACCCGCCATACCACCCGAAATTCCAATCTCCTTCTGGATCATACAAATGATCCCCGTCAGGCAATATTTCCACACACGCGTTATTAATCCCCAACACCGGAACCGAGATCTCATATGGCATCGTTCCGGTTGCCCCATAATTACACCTCCCACTATCTTGCGGTCTCTCCAATATCTCCTCTCCAACCTCTTTATTAGGACTCCCCTCTCCTGCAATGTTCTCGGCAAGCCCTATCCTGTCCCCACTAGGCCTATTAGGTTCACTCCTGAGCCCAATAGAATAAAAAGCCAAACAAGGAACCATAATAGCCATTGCCATCCATCCGACCACCCCGGATAATTCCCAGTCAATCAACTCCCATATCTTCATAATATAACTATAGCACAACCCAGCCGAATAGTCAAGGATACCTGATTATAATTGACTCTCGCCTCCTTTTATGGTACAATACAAGTATTAAGATGTGGCAAAATGGTTTTTGCCGAAAACTGTATTTTATTAATTTAATTATTCAGGAGGTGTTCCACTTATGGACGCTAAAGAACTCCTTGGGCTAATGCACCAAGGATACAACGGCAAAAATCTACGTATTTTTCGCCCACCCGAGGACGGGCACAGCGCACCCGTTGCCACAAAATATTTTTGCAGTCGGGATGAACTGAAATACTATTCCCGACTTTACCACCAAGAACACGGTTTCATGGTTTACCGTGGTGGAGGCCTAGCCGCACTCCGGGACAAACAAGGCAATTTCCTCGTCTACCTAGAGTCGCGCGGCGACGTTTTCCACCTACCGGGAGGAATCGCAAAGCCTGATGAGAAAGATTTAGTAGACACCGCCTTGCGTGAGCTCTACGAAGAACTTTCTTTTATCAAAATCCCCAAAAAGGGCAAACAGAACCCCAACCGCACGAAGCAAAAGTTTAAACTCGAGCGCTCCGACCTAATAGACATTAAGTATATCTTCCGCACGAAAAATCATGCTGACGGCCGTTTTGAAAACATTGCCGAAGCCGTGATTTTCGCCAACCTTCCGGAAAACGCAGAAGTCTATCTTAATGACGAAGGATATGAGTGCCCAACTTTCCTAATGAGCCCATACGGCGATATTGTTGGACAATTCATGGGTTGCGGCGGCCTGTATCCTTGCAAACTGAAGCCCTCGGCCTTCTCTAAAAACGGCTCGCCCGTCACAATCAGTCAACCCCTCCAAGAAATCCTCAAGATTCACCAGAATAATTAAACATTAAGTGCCCTGATATAAACAGGGTACTTTTTGCTTGCAATTTCATCTATTTTAATATATAATAAACCTATATTTTACAAGGAGGGCTCAAGAAAATGAATATTTTTACACAGTGGTGGTTCTGGCTAATCATCGTAGCTGTTATAATCTTGATCTACGCAGTCGTTATCTATAACCGCTTAATTTCGATTCAGGAAAAATTGCACGACACCTACGCTCGCATGGGCATAGTATTCGGCAAGATCAATAATGTCCTCATGGACTCGCAGTCTGTCGTCAAGGGCGCGGCCGCTCATGAGACACAGATTTGGGACAAGTTCGAGAACGCTCGTAGCGCTATCGCTAAAGCCAACAAGGCTATCCAGTCTGGTAGCGACGCCGCCATCGGCGCTAGCTTCGGCGAAGCCCTGCAAGGTATGCGCGTCATCACGGAAAACTATCCCGAAATGCAAGCCAATCAAAACTTCACCATGATGCAATCGCAAATCCGCGGCCTCTACGACGAAGGCCAAGGCTCGCAACTTTACAACAATGCCTACATTGTCAAATACAACAAAATCGTCCGCCACTTTCCAAGCAATATCATTGCCCGACTTTTCGGCTTCAAGCCAATCGCCGGCACCAAACAAAACGAATTCTTTGACAACGACAAGTCTGGCGAACTCAAAAGCGGACGACCTGCCGGCAAAGTTAGCTTCGAATAGGATCCTTATGAAAAAGATATTTGGGTTCCTCGCATTAGCTTTTGCTATCATAACAAGTTTTCTAATCTTTAGCTCAAGCAATGTCAATGCCCAACAAAGCCTAGACGCTTTCAAATCTTTCCACGCCGAATACACTCTAAAGAAAATCCCCGGCACGCATACCAGCCATTTGGATATTAAAGAAACCATTGTTGATGTCTATGCTACCTCGGGCGTAACCAGCCACGGCATCGAACGCGTCATCCCGGCTCGCATGAAAATCGGTGATGGACGAAGTTGGTCTTTCGGTCTGACATTTATCTCAGCCTCCGGCGGCGGCCCCTATGTTTATCATAATTTCGATCCTGACGCCCTGCTCATCCGAGTTGGTGATAGAAATAATTACCTGCACGGCGAACACACGTTCCATATTAACTACACCGCCCGAGACGTCGTTCGACCGAATCAAATCCTGACAGACAAAACCCAAGACGGCGACGAGTTCCATTGGATGGTCAACGGCGACGCCTTCGAGCAAGCCTTCCTAGGCGTTAGCGCTAGAGTTGTTGTCGACGCGGCACTGGTTAGTGAACTAGACGGACGAGTCGCTTGTTGGAACAACCAGAATGAAAACGAATGCTCCTGGACTTCCTCCAGTCTTCCTGACGGTTCAAAAGAGTTCATTTTCACGGGTTCAACAACAACCAACGCTCGAAGATCTCTGGTCTTCAACATCGGCTTCAAGCCCGAAACTTTCGCCATGCCAGCCCATATCTACCAAAGCGAAAACGAAGCTCACGGCATCGCACCCCTCCAACCTTGGGTAGTTGTCGTTTTTTCTCTAGTCTTTGCGGCTCCAGTCTTCATATTCTTCGGCCGAAAATTCCTCATCATTTCATATAATAAAAACAAGGCCAACCACCCGCCAATCATCCCACAGTTCGTCGCGCCGGATTTCGTTACCTTGTCCGAATGCGAAGTTTTCTGGAACGACAAAAACCTCGTCGCCCCCCTACTCCTCGACCTCGCGGTCAATGGCTACATCTCCATCACGGCTGACGAAAAAGGCAAACCTAGCGGCATCCTTTACCAACACGCAGCCGACGCAAATCTCAAAGACCCTCGCGCCGCCGAACTCCTCGCTGAACTCTTCAAGGACAAAAAAACTGGCGACCAAGTTTCATTAAGCAGTCTCAAAACCACCCAATCTTTCGGCAAGAAAATCTACGACATGCAAAAATCGCTTCGTTCTGGCATGTTCGGCGACAAAGGATTCTTCACGGGCTCGGAAGGCATCGCTATTAAAAATCTCAACTTCATGATAATCCCCATCATCTTGATTTTTGGCCTCAACTTTGTCGCAGTCATTGGTGAAATCTTTGCTCCCGGACACACCTATCTTTTCCCTCTCCTGCTAATCAGCGCTATTGTTTTATTCATAATACTCACCGGAGTCTTCACCATAGTCGGCAAGCTCTCCCCCA
>WRLZ01000076.1 GCA_009777365.1 Candidatus Saccharimonadota bacterium
GTAAAAAAGGCAAACAAGAAGTCGGCGTCGAGAAATTCTCCGCCCTCCGCACCCTCTCCGCCATCAACGAATCGGACATCTGTTGCCTCCTCATTGACGCCACCGAACTCCGCAACCGCTTCGACCAAAACCTCGCTGGCGAAATTAAGGAAGCTGGCAAGGGTCTAATCTTCGTCGTCTCCAAATGGGATCTGACCGAAAAGACCGCCGACGAAATTATCGCCACCCTCCGCGCCGATTTCAATTTCGCCCCATTCGCCCCCGTCATTTTCACCAGCGCCGTCTCCGGCAAAAACGTCACGAAAATTCTTGAACTATCGGAAACCATCATGGTAAATAGAAACCGCCAAATCAAAACATCTGAACTCAACGAAATCCTTCGCAAGGCCGTCTCCGGACATCCACCATCCGGCCTCAAAAACACCCACCCTCGCCTCCGCTACTGCGTCCAAACTGACACTTCCCCTCCCTGGTTCGTCATCTACGGCTCCAACCTAAAACTTATCCACTGGGGATACGTCCGCTACCTCGAACGCATTTTCCGCGAACACTTCGATTTCACCGGCACCCCCATCGAATTCACCTTCCGCGAACGCGAAGACAAGCCCCAAGCTTAAACATACTACTGTCAATCCAGCACAACCCCCCAGCCTCAAAAAACCGCCAACCCCCAAAACTATCCAAAACTCTCTACCCCTGTTATTGCCGACAATTTTGCCCAAAAACCCCCAAAATAAGCCAAAACTATTGACATTTCACCAAAAGTATGAAAATTGGAGCGTTAGCGACAATTACCACAGGATAACTTGACATTTTACACAACCTGTGATATAATGAGGTAGTATAATGAGAAGAATTTCCTTCGGATCATTGTATCAGTGGTAGCGGATAATGAATCTGAACTCTACGCAACCCTGCAGGGTTGTTTCTTTTTTAGCAAAAGAAACAACACATAACTTATCTGAACCTTTAGACTTAGACGAGAAGCAAATGTGCAGCATATATCCTGCCGAATTTTGAGACAACCGCAACGACGGCCTCACGGCAAGAAAGGAATAACCCATATGCCTAAACTCGAAAAATGGTACTTCGATTTCGCCAACAAGGAGTCGAAAACCGAAAGAGAATTCTACGAAGACACGGACTTCGCAAGGACAATTTTCAAGCTTTATTCCTTTATCAGCCTTCAAGCAGACTGGGACAAAGAAGAGCTGATAAAGCAACAAGGCGAAGCCTTAATCAAGGCGGATTTCCCTACGAAGTTCAGCATCAAAGGTAAAGTCTCCGGCCACGGAAATTTTGCGGATGGCGACATCATCAAGACAAGCTTCATCAAAAAGCTCCTCTTCCAAAACGGAACCTGGGTAGCTGTAACACATTCGAACAGCGCCTACCAACTTGGCGAAATGGACCTCCTCGAAAAGAGACGCGAAGAAGTTATGGCCAAGCTCAAGGAAGAAGAGCTAAAAAGCTACTTCAAGGCTATGTTTGCCAACAACGACGCCGAGGACACCGAAGAATAGGTCAACACTTTTCGTCTATACAAAACCTTAAAAATACCCCTCTGGGGTATTTTTAATCCCCCCACGAAAACCGCCAATGGAATCAGCGCCGCCAGTATAGTCTGAAATACGCTCGACACCGGCACTAGCAATATTGCCCGACCGACCGCCACGAGTGAACCATGTAGTGCCAGCAGCGACAGAGAAAGCACTCGCCCCCGACCACCTAGAGGATTCGAATAATAGCAGAGTCCGATAACAAGTTTATTGCCACCTAGTCATTTATATTCGTAATGTCTCTACCAAAATACACACACATGCGTTGAGTTTCATCGAGGAATCCATCTGGAAATTCAGACTCAGAGAATAGTCCAGCAGCCTCGCGAAAAGGGTCGTTATTGCGAGTATATAGCGGAGTAAGCACGAGAACGCTATGTGGGTCTCCGCCAGATCCCCTACAGGACGTATTGTAATGCACACTAAACTCTCGTTCATTCGGTGTGTTTTCCCGTCCTATGGAAATGGTAAATTGTCCGTCCGCCCGAAAGTACTCGCTATCTATCATTTTCATAAGCTCATCCACATCGTCATTCATAGGTAGTCTTCCATTCTCGACGTAGAAATTATGTATTTCGCAAATAATGTCTGTGGCTACATAGTCTATCGACACAGATCGCCATCGACATGGTGTTGGTATATCAAAAAATCCCATACCTCCCGTAAAAGCGAAAGGATCTGTCATCAGCTGATTCTCTCTTTGTGTAGTCCGAATTGAAGTGTTTATAGAAGAGTATATGAACGGTGAAAATGACAACAAGATACCGAGTGTTATAGCAACATATGGAAATAGTTTCTTAACCTTCCTCTTCACTCCTAAAACAATAGTTATTATCGACAGAATAATGACTATAGGGCAAATAATAAGCATCAAAAACATTAGTGCGTTTGCCGCCAAGAATCCCACAGCCCAACCCATATCGCCGAGGCTCGCTGTTTTCATATATAAATCCATAGCTAAAAACGCTAAACCTACCACGCTTCCCAAAACGAGCACTACAATCCCTAAAGTTCTTACAGTCCTTTGTTTTTTAGCCAAATTAATATCTTGAATCGGCACAGAGGTTTCATAATTCTGTATCGCTACTGGTGTTGTCTGCTGTTGCGCAGTGCCCTGCATTTCTGGTTGAGGCACTAGCTGTTGAGGGGTCGCTTGTATTGGCGTACTCGGTTCTGCAAGTAGACTATCCATAGCGTTACCTAATTCTTCTTTAGACATATTTGTCCTTTCATTTTTTATCTTCTATTCTAATACTCTTACTCTTTTTATAATATCACACCTCTGCAAATTGCCAAATCCCCACGAAAACCGCGATGTGCATTAGCATCGCCATTGCTGCCAAGGATGGACTCGACTCCAGGCTGAGGACCATTGTACGCATACCCGCCACGGAAGAACCAGGCATTAGTGCCAGAGAACGAATTGGCGAGCGCCCCCGACCACCCGGAGGATTCGATGGATGGCTAGTATTGAGAATGAGTTGCAGTATACGCTCATGAAGCAGCTCTGTAGATTCGAAGATGTTTCTTTTTGGAGTTATAGATTATTCAACCTCTTTTAACACAACCTTCGCCCCCTCCACATCTTTACACCCCATCAACTTCGCCCGCAGCTCGCCAGACCCGCGATACCCCCGTATATAAATCTTAAAAAACTGCTTCATCGGCTCAAACGGCAATCTCCGCCCTTCTCTCTCGGCCTCTCGCAAATCGCCCTCAAACAACTCCAAATGGTAACTAAGCAATTCCAAAGACTCATTTTTGCGTTGAGGAAGAAGCCGTGGGGAGGAATGACAGAGGTCGTCCGAGGATATAGCGGCCGTGACATTATCCTCGGCGGCCTTTCGTCGTTCCGATTCCTTGCCGCGCTTCCTGAAGCAAAACGGATCCTCAAAAACCCCCCTCCCAATCATAAGCCCTTGCACCCCAGGATT
>WRLZ01000077.1 GCA_009777365.1 Candidatus Saccharimonadota bacterium
CCACCCCCCCTACTAGCCTTCCCCCCCTGCCTACCAATTTCCGCATAAAAATTCGGCCCGTATTTTTCTTTGATTTTTTCCACCGCTTTTTGGCTACCAGCTTTTGTTCCTACCATAACATCTCCTCTATTGTTATACTTCAAAAGCCCGCCCTTTATTCCTCTTCATTATAACACAACGCAGTGAAAGAATCAATAGCTCACTCTTGTACTTTCGAAGCACTCGGGGTCCCCGAAGCGTGGCAAAACGACGTTTTTGCCATGTCGAAGCAGGGGTGAGGACTAGGCCGTGCAATGCCAGCGAAGCTGGGATAGCACAATGAAGCGAATAAAACAAGAGAGTGTAGCTATCACTACTAAAAACCCAGACTACCTAAGCCCAACCGCCCTCTGCACCTCTTCCACCTTTTTCGCCGCCACAGGCCGCATCCGCTCTTCTCCCCTTTCCAAAAGCTCCCCGATCTCACCATCCGTAATATTCGCCACCCTGCTCTGAAAATCCACCAAAAATCGCTCCACCGCCTCCGCCGTCGCACGCTTCAAATCGCCATACTGAGTCTGCCCACTCCATTCCCCCACCACTTCTTGCAACGGCTTACCCGAAAGCAGGCTCAAAATCTGCATCAAGTTGGAAATCCCCGGCTGGTTAAACATATCAAATCGCACCAACCCAAACGAATCCGTCGTCGCACCCATAATCTTCTTCGCCGCCACCTTCGGATCGTCGTCCAACAAAATCTTGCTCCCCGCCGCCGCATGGCTCTTACTCATCTTCTTCTCCGGCTCCGTCAAACTCCGAATCCTCAGCCCCTGCGAAAGATCCATGAATTTCACCTGCTCCTCCGTCTTCTCTGGCACTACGAAAATCGGTGAATCTTTAGAAGGACTAAACCTATTGTTCATCCTCATCCCAATATCCCGTGTCAACTCCACGTGCTGGAACTGATCCTCGCCCACAGGAACAAATCGAGCGTCATACAGCAAAATATCCGCCGCCATCAACACCGGATATGTAAACAGCCCAGCCGAGACAAAATCGCCCCTCGCCTTCCGCTCGGTAATCCCTTCCTCCCCCAAATCAGGCTTGTCTCCCAATATATCCACCGCCTTTTCCTTGAACTGCGTCATACGACTCAACTCGCCCACACTCGCAAAACAATCCAAAATCCACGCCATCTCCGAATGCCCGCTAATCCGACTCTGCCTATAGAAATTCACATTTTCATTATCTTTTATATCATCAAACCCCGCCGCAAGATAATACTTTATCGAGTTCATAGTGTTCTTCTGAATCGAAGAATAGTCCACCGGCGTCGTAATCGAATGAAGATCCGGGATAAACGCATTAAACCTATGCGTCGAACTATACCAACGAGCCAAATTCGCCATCGGCACATACGCCCCCAAATAATTCCCCAATGTCAACCCATCACTCACCCTCACACCCGTCAAAATCGTCTCTTGCTTACTCATAATACTCTAATTCTATCACAGTAATGAGAAGTTTCCAATCTCCCAAAACATTTCACTCCGAAGATGTCTGCCAAACTGTAACGACAGTTGGCAACCAGCGGTCAGGGCGACACCCCAATGACGATTGGGGTGACCCCGACCCGTATCTGAGGATGGAATCGTTTTGAGGGTTGGGCGCCGCCAGCTAACTCCCCACATCTTCCTCCTCCACCATCGGCACAATAATATCACTGAATATAAAATGATACTTCTTTAATCTATTCCTAAACACATGAATGATAATATAAAACACCGCCATCCCAAGCGTAACCAAACTCACGAAAAGGAACGCCGTAAACACACCAGCCCTTTCCGCTATCACCCCAAACACCAAACTCATCACCGCGTATGAAAGCATGGAAAAAAGCGTTCCAAACGAGCACACCGTCGTCCGATACTTATTCCCCGCATGCTTATGCATGATAGCGTCGGAAATCGGAAACGAAAACCCCGTCACAAACACCGCAATAATCAGAAGCACAAATCCCGCCATATTCCCCAGTATCGCACTTACAATCCCCAACGTCCCACTCACGGCGACCAGCGCCAGAAATAGCCTCGCAAAACTCTTCGGATTCACAAACCGAAAAGCCAAAAACTGCGGCAACCCCTCCGCCACCGAAAACCCCACCGCCATCCACCCAAACATCATCAGCGGCATATTGATCGCCATACCATATGATTGATAATAGTCCCACACAATCAAATTAAACGCAAAAATCACAGCGCCAAAATAAATTATCCTCATAACATGCCGATTTCTTATAACCTTCTTCCAGCTCTCTTTTATCATCCCCAGCGAGTGCGCCGTACTCTTGACAATAGCCGTCCTATCTTCCCTCACCATCCCCGCAATCGCAAAATGAATCATAAATATCGGTATCCGCATCACAAAAGTCGCCACCAGCGAATACTCCGCTATCATCACCCCCACCAGCGACGCAATCGCAAAAGCCACAAACCCGAGCCCATTGTAAATCGCAATCATCTTCGCATAACTCTTCGTCTTCCCCTGCTTGCGAAGATCATCATACATAATCGACGTGTCCGAATTGCTATACAACGCATTGCAAAGCCCATCAAGTGCCGCCACCACTATAAACATCCAAAAATCCTGCGCCCCAATCAATATCAAAAACGCCACAATCACCACCAACCGACTCAACTGGATCGACCTCTTCCGCCCAAACCTATCGGCGAACATCCCCATCGGCACCTCGAGAATCGTCTGCGCCACGCGAATCGTCGTAAAATAAATCGCCAACTCCCCAACCGAAAATCCCCTATCCGCAAAGAAAATATTGAAAACCGCACTCGAGAAAGCCAAATCCCGAATAAACTTCATCAAAATTATCAGCCGAATATTCCGCATAACTTTATTTTATATCTTTATCATAATCCACTTCGGAAATCTTATACGACCTCCTGCCATAGATCCATTTCATTATTTTCGCAACCGAGAACCCAATAGCCGCCAAGGCCAAGAAATAGAAAACCCCAAACACCGTAAACTCCGGCGCCGAAGATGTCGTGAACAAACCAATCAGCGTCGCACCAACACCCATAGACGTCACAATCGTAAGACTATGGATCGAACTATCCGTAGACTCTGAATGCAAATCCGAAAACAGCGCCATCGACGAATCCACATAATTCTTCGTCATCACCCAAATATCCTGCATATACGAAAGCGTATTCGCCATCGCCTCATACCTATACCCAATCACCTCCATAAAATACCGCAGTTCCTCATCCTCCTTGACAATACTCTCCCGAGTCCTCAAGTACGCATTCATCTGATTTATCCTTGCCTCGATCAAATTCACCGTCTTGCTATACCCCTCGACCTTATCCCGAAGCGCGCCAATATCCCGCCCGCGAATCTTGCCCTGCCTCTTCACCTCGTCAATCCTCTCCCAAATAATCCTATGCAAATTCAAATACCTATGCAACTGCCCCT
>WRLZ01000078.1 GCA_009777365.1 Candidatus Saccharimonadota bacterium
CTTTGGATTTGATGAAGTCGCGAGCTTGATTCCCCAAAGGCAATCCATCCGACTCGCCCCCACCATTCATACAGGTCAAAAATCCGCCATCATCAACATCGACGACATCAAGAACATTCTCCCCTCCGTCAGCGTCGCCCGCGGCAGTCGCCTCTTTTTCATCATCGAAGGCGCCGAGTCCATGAACGAAACCGCCAGCAATGCGCTCCTAAAGAGCCTCGAAGAGCCCGCCGAGAACGTTGTTTTCATCTTCCTCACGGAAAACTGCGGCTCGCTCCTCCCAACCATCCGCTCCCGCTCCCAACACCTCCGACTAAAAACTCCCAACCTTTCCGAAACTTGGACCATCCTAGACCCGAAAAACAGAGTCGCTGACGACAAACGCCGCCAAATCGACTTCCTCGCCCGCGGCTCCATCGGCCTCATGCGAACCCTCATTGGTAGCAAATCTGCCCTAAACGAAAAAGCCAAACGTGTCGAATTTGCCAAGAGCCTCCTCTCCAACGACCGCTACGAGCGAGCTCGCACAATTTGGAAAATCAAAAAGTCCACTCGTGCCCGCGAAGTAGCCACCGAAACTTGCGAACTCTGTCTTGAAATTTGCCTAAACCAGCTAAAAAGCCAGTCCGATTTCGACTCCATGCACGGCATCATTAAAAAATGCACCGCTTTTGAATCGGCACTGACCGACCTTTCCAGATCCAATAATTTCAACCCTATCCTTTTGCTGGCCTCGCAGTGCGTCTACCATTAGCGCGTGGCCTATTAGCCGCCACGGTCTGGCGAGCTCTCGCCTGTTGCCGAGCCTTCTGCTGTCTCGCGCTTTGCGGACTGGCGGCTCGCCCTCCCGCCCCGATCGCTTTCGGCTTTTTGCCCTGCATAGCCCGCCTCATCCAAATCACCCTGAGAATCCGCTCCTTCGTCTCGTTCAACTTATCCTCATCCCCCACCTGCTGATAGATGTCAGCAATGTATTTCAATGTAATCGGCGACTTGTCAATCTCAAAGGCCGTCTCCAGTGCCGAAATAGCCTTCTCGAAATCCCCCAACTTCTCCTGCGCCTTCGCATACGCAATATACCTCTGCGGCAAATCCCCCTCAATCGCAATCGCCTGCTCAAACGCCAGCGCCGCCTTGGAATAATTCCCCGTCTCAAAATATATCAGCCCGGCGTTATGCAACCCATTAGCCGAAGAATCCAAGCTCTGCGCGATCTCGAAACACTCAATTGCCTCCTTGAACTGCTTACTCTTCGCATACAAAATCCCCAGCCGATTATAGGCCGAGGCATTTTTCTCATCAAACCGCAGAATCGTCAACAGCGCCTTCTCCGCACGGATCGTCTTTTGCTCTCGCATCGAAATCGTCGCAATATCCCAAAGCCTGTCCAGCTGTTGCACCAGTAGTGGCGAAAGCTCCGTGCTATGTTGTACCCTGCTAAAAACCCAAAAAATCCCGAGCCCCGCCGCCATAATGAATAATAGTCCAAACATACATAACCATTGTACCATAAGCCGCCCCAAAAACCAAAGAAACCACTACTACTGTTAATCCACACAAAATTCACTCAAAATCCCACAAAATGTGCCAAATCTATTGACTTTTAGTGAAAAGTATGCTATAATAGGAGGAAGCAAGGAAGAATGTGCTTGCATATTCTTCTGAAGCGATGACGTACTATGCCGGCGAAGCCAGGATAATACGCTATAAGTACAATGGGAACTGTTTCCTAGAGCACTTATTTTCATAGGAACTTCCCAAATTACCTAAATTAGAACACAAGGATGGTGATACGAGATGACTAGTAAAATAGTCGTTTTGGCTAAGGCCAAAATTTCCCCGAACGCGGAGCCGAAAGATTACGCCGAAGCACTCCACGAAGCCTTAAGCAAAAGGAACGACGGCAGCGACCGACTCTGCTTAACCCTGCTCGAGTCCGGCTTACGCAGGCTTTTCGAGCTCCTCGAAAAGCATCCCTACGCGGAACCTGATTCCGTTTGCCTCAGCCTAGGTGAGAATCTGCCTTGCAAAAATGGCAGAAAACATGTCGAATATGATCTGTTCTTCATGGACACTTACGGAAAAATCTGCCCTACTGGCATGATCATCATATCAAAGGCATGCGCCTCATCCTGACCCACTATTGTCTCAAACCACACAGGCAGTAACGGCCTAAGAAATACTCAAAGCCGCTCTAATTCACAGGAATTTGTTTTCATTAAAACACGCCCCAATCTGAGGGCGTTTTTTATTTCACCCTAGGCAAGCTCACAAAAAACTCACTCCCCTTGCCCGCCTCGCTCTCCACCCAAACTTTACCATGCATATTCTCCACACTATTCTTGACTATATAAAGCCCCAACCCCGTTCCGCCGATCTCCCTAGTATCGCGATTGTCCGCCCTATAAAATTTCTGAAAAATATGCGATATGTATTCCGGCCCAATCCCAATGCCAGTGTCCTTCACGCTAATCGTCACAAACCCATCATTCGACCCTACCTTTACTGTGATCCCGCCCTTTTCGGTATATTTCACGGCGTTTTCTATTAAATTACTCACAATCTCGCTAAGCACCCTCGCATCCGCCATTATATAATAAATCGGGTTCACCCTATTCTCATCATTCGCGAACTGTATCGTCAACCCCTTAAGCTCAGCCAACCCGCGCAACGCCTCGACCGCGCTCCCAAGGAATTTGTTCACATCGATTTTCTCATACCTGAGCTCCTGCCTCTGGTCATCAATCTTCGTCACATCAAGCAAATCCGCAAAAAGCCTTCCGAGATGCTTGCTGGCCTCTTTAGCCTTTTCGAGAAACCCCCTCGCCCGCTCGTCAATCCCCGCTGTATTCGGATTAAGCGCCAAATCAAGATACCCGTCAATCGTCGCCACCGGCGTCCGCATTTCGTGGCTGGCCGTCGAAATGAAATCCATCCTCGCCTCCTCGCTCTTCATCTCCAGTGCAATATCCCGAAGCGTAATTATGAAATTATCTTGCGACAAGCCTCCTGTACGTCCAGAAATGATTTTGTAATCAGGTATCTTGGTAATATCACATGGGATAATATTCATCTCAACCGGCGTCAACTTCGCGCCCTTTATCCTAAGGTCATTCCTCGCTATCGGCTCCTTCATACTCTTCATATCCCAAACAAACTCCTGATTCTGCTCATCAAGCAAGTGGATCACAGACGAAACCTCCAGCCCCAAGGCATCCCCTGTCTGCCACCCCGAAAGCCGAACCGCCGCAGGATTGATAAGCAATATATGCCCGGCGCTATTGCAAACAATCACCCCATCCGAAATCACCCGAATCGCCAAATCCGACTGTAGTGCATTTGCGTAAGCCGTCTCCTCCAACTTCTTCCTGCGTTTG
>WRLZ01000079.1 GCA_009777365.1 Candidatus Saccharimonadota bacterium
GGGCTGGTGGTGATCGGGTCGGAGAGGCATGAGAGCCGACGAATTGACAATCAGCTTCGAGGGCGAGGCGGACGTCAGGGTGATCCGGGCGAGACGCAGTTCTTTGTTTCGACTGAGGATGACTTGATGAGGATTTTCCAGGGCGAGAGGATCGCGGCGGTGATGACGAGGATGGGGCTAAGCGACGACATGCCGATTCAGAATAAGATGATTACGAGGATTCTCGAGACGGCGCAAAAGCGTGTGGAAGGGTTTAATTTTGATTCGCGTAAGAATGTTGTGCAGTATGACAATGTGATTTCCAGGCATCGCAAGATGATTTATTCGATTAGGCGGAGGATCTTGGATGGTGATGATGTGAGTAAGGAAATCAAGCAACTTCTTAAGACAACGGCGGAGATTTTGGCGGCAGTGCCGATGCGATACAATAAGCATTTCATGGCGAATATGAAGGAGGCTTTGCACTTAAGCGGCGATAAGTATGATGAGGAAATAAAGAAGATCGGGAATATCAAGAAAGATGAGGCGCGGCAGGCGGCGGTGTTGAAATTCGCGAGCGAGCGGTATGCCAAGAAAGAGGAAGAATTTGGTGCGGACATCATGCGGAAGATCGAGAGGGAGGTGTATTTGCAGGTGATGGATTCGCTTTGGATGCAGCATCTTGAAAATATGCAACACCTTCGTGAGGGAATCCACTGGAGGAGTGTTGGGCAGAAGGATCCGCTGGTGGAGTATCGAACGGAGTCGCAGAAGCTTTTTGAAGGGCTTCAGACTACGCTTCGGGAGCAGGTTTTGAAGTTGATGCTGAGCGTTCAGAAGCGAGAGGTGGCGCATCTTTCGGACGATAAGCTCGAGAGTGATTTGACGAAGGCGGCCAGGGGTCAGGAGCGAGGTGTGAACGAAGTGTCGCGCGGCAAGAAAACGGGTGATGATGAGTTCCAGGAAGCGGAGATTGTTAAAAAAGAGACTGGGAAATCGGGCAAGACGACGATTAGAACCAAAGGAGAGAAGAAGGGTCCGAAGAAGCAGAGCCTAAGTAGCCAAAAGAAGGGCGGCAAAAAAGGCAATAGGGGCGGGAAAAAGAGAAAGAAATAGCCTGGATTGCCCGAATGGATCGGGTAATGATAAGGTGATAAAATATGCAGCATAAAATCGAAGAAGTTAGGTTGAAAAACGGGACGCGCGGGTTGCTTATAGATGTTCCGGCAGCGAGGGTGTTTGATATGAGGTTTGGGTTTCGGGCCGGGAATAGGTTTGTGCGGGATAAGGAAAAGTATGAAACGGCGCATCTTATGGAGCATATGGCTTTTGGGGCGAATGCGAAGTTCAAGGATGAGCATGATTATGAGGCGGAGTTTACGAAAAATGGGGCGTGGCATAACGCCTATACGGCCGATTTTACTATGACTTATGTGGCGACGAGTGCGGATTTTGAGTGGGAGCGGATATTGGAGCTTCAGCAATTGGCGATAACGAGTCCGAAGTTTAATGAAGAGGAAATGCAAAGCGAAAAAGGAAATATAACGAACGAGCTGACGGGATATAAGAATAATTATGGGCGGCTGATATGGACTTATATGCAGAAAGATTTGGGTGAGGGTATTTTGCTTTTGGATGATGAGCTGAAGACTTTGCCGAATATTGAGTTGAAAGATATTCGGGATTTTCATGATTATACGCATACGATGGAAAATATGCGGTTTATAATTGCGGGGAATTTGGGTGGACGCAAGGCGAAGATTCTTAGGACGCTGGAGAGCTTTAATTTGCCGTCGGGGAAGAGACTGGAGACTCCGCACGATGAATACCGCTATGCGCCGGCGAGGTTGATACAGAGGAAAGATGCGGCGAATCTTAGTTTTGGGTGGACGATGGTTTTGGATAGGCATTTGAGTTATGATGAAGTTTTGATGATGGAAGCGCTGAACCATATTTTGACGGGAACGCTTTACAGCAGGATATTGGGGCGAGCGCGGAAGCAGGGGTTGGTGTATGGTATTTTCTCGGAGGCGACGACGGCGGAGAGGTCGAGCGCTTGGGACTTTGGCGGGGAGGTGAATTATGAGTCGGCGCACGAGCTTTTGCTTATTATGGCGGAAGAGATAAAGAAGGTGGTGGGCGGGGATGTGAAAGACAGCGAGATCGAGGCCTTTCGGTCGTATGCGCTTGGGCGATATGCGATGAGCGGGCAGACTGTGGGGGCCTTGGCGGGAGCGTATGCGCCGGGGTACTTTAATATGGACGAGATAAATTTGCGAAGCGAAATACCGGAGCGAGTCAAGGAAATCAGGAAGGAAGATGTTATAGGGATTGCCAATGAGTTTATAGGGAACAGGAAATGGACTTTGACTATGGTGGGGAATAGGGAGCACGTGAATGTGAAGGAATTGTCGAGTGCGCTCGAGGGTATCTTCGAATAAGGGGGTCGCAATGAAAATAGTATTGCTCGGGTATGGAATGGAGAATCAGTCGGCGGAGAGGTTTCTGCGGGATTTGCCTAAGGGCGTGGATTCGATTTATGGATATAGCCGAGAGGAGCTTAGGCAGGCGGATTATGAGATTATACCGGAAGTTGATGGCGAGATAGAGGTTGAGGGGGATTTGATTGTTCGGACGCCGTCGCTGCCGCCTTGGTTCGTAAAGACCAAGGGGCGGGTTACGAGCGCGACTAAGATATTTTATGAAGTTTTTCCGAGAGAGAGAATTATTGGGGTGACTGGAACGAAGGGGAAAGGGACGACTTGTACGATAATTGAGGCGTTGATGAGGGCAAGAGGGCTTGGGGCGGAGATTGTTGGGAATATTGGTAAGCCGGCGCTCGACTATGTACGTGATCATAAGCTGGGAGCTTTTGCGATTTATGAGACTAGTAGTTTTCAGGCGTGGGATGCGACGGAGTCGCCGGAGAGGGCGGTGTTGCTTCGGGTGGAGTCGGAGCATTTGGATAAGCACGAGACGTTGATGGATTATTTTGAGGCGAAGAAGAATTTGGTGAGGTTTCAGGAAGAGGGTGATCTTGCGGTGGTGTTTGGTGGGAATAAGATAGACGTTTCGGACATTTCGGCGACGGTTGTGAAGTATCCTGGGGAGTTTCGTGTTCGCGATGGGTGGTTTTATAAGGGAGAGCAGAAATTAGTAGAGGCGAGTGAGCTGAGGCTTGAGGGGGAGCATAATCAGGAGAATGCACTGGCGGCGCTGGCTGTAACATGGGAGATAATTTGTAGGCCGCATTCGCAACATCAAAAGTGTGATTTTGATGTTGCTACTAAAGAGCCTGCGGCATCGGCTACGCCGATGACCAACGACGTTATAGATGTTATAAAGAAGGCTTTCAATGGCTTGAAGTCGTTGCCGCAT
>WRLZ01000080.1 GCA_009777365.1 Candidatus Saccharimonadota bacterium
AAATCGCTAGGAATGCTTGAGTGAGCAACTACTCATACCTAAGCGCATCAATCGGATCCTGCCTACTAGCCTTCCTCGCAGGAAGCGTACCCGCCAAAAACGCAATAAACATCACCACCAGCATCACCGTAACCACATTGGAAACATCAAACTTCACCAGAGTAAACCCAGGCAAATCCGAAAGAAACGTCTCCGAAGCCAAAAAGTTCGCCAACGACCCCATCGCAAAAGCAATCGCCACACCAACCACCGACCCCCAGAACCCAAGCACAATCGCCTCAAGACTAAACAACTGAAAAACCTTACCCTTTGAAAGCCCCATCGCCCGCATAAGCCCAATCTCCCTCGTCCTCTCCTGCACCGCCATGAACAGCGTATTGATAATCCCCATACTCGCCGCCAGTAGCGCAATCGCCCCAAAAATTATCAGCACAGTCGTAATAGCATCAAACACCGCCTTGATCGCCCCAACCTGATCATCCGTCGTCATCATCGCAAACCCAAGCTCGCGAAGCTCCTCCCGAATCTCCTCAGTCCTATCCAAATCCTCAATCTGAAACAAAACTGTAAAAACCTGATTCCTAAGAACCTCAGGCAACCCAGCCGTCATCGCCTCATAAAGCTCATCATTCGCCGTATTATTGATCCAATTCCTCCCCTGGCTCATCATCGAAAAGTTCGCAACACCCACCACAGTCATCGGAACCTCCTTAATCTCACCCGTAGCACTATTCTGCACCGCCACGCGCACTATCCCGCCAATCGCATCTTCCACAGAAGAAAACCCAAGCGACTCCACAAAGTTATCATTCAGCAAAATCTCCGCCTCCTCGCCGTCCTCGACAATCCGCCCGCTTGCCAAGCTAAGATTGAGCGAATCCGCCGGCAATTCCTGCACAGACACCACAAACTTCGTATCAACCAAGGAACTGGTTATATATTCCGTCGACACATTCCTAAAAGGCCGGACATTCCTGACCCCCTCTATCGCCGCAATCTCTTCCAAATCCTCACCCGTAATCACCTCAAAGTTCGCCATCGCCCTATTTGGATCATATTCCTGAGGCGCCTCCCCCGCGCCACCGCCAAAAGCCCCACCAAAGTCAAATATCCCATCGCTCGTCTTGAAAACCTGCGCCACATCCTCTCCGCCAAACGCCGCCATCTGTGCATCAATATACGAGTTCACCCCAGTATTCACCCCAGCCGTCATCAAAATCGTTCCCGACCCCACAAATATCGCCAGTATCGTCAAAATCGACCGCCCCTTATTCCTCCAAAGGTTACGATTCGCCGTTATAATCAAATCCGTTATCTTCATAATTCAACATCCTCCTTTCTTGATGATTCATGAAATATTTGGATGAAAGGCAAGGCAGAACTGAGCACCGCAAGTGAAACGTATTTGGTATACGTAGAACGCGGAGCGGAAGTTCTAACGCAGCCTTTCGCCAAATAGGCAGGAATCATACGATCCTCCCGTCCTTCATCTTAATCTGTCTTTTACACTTCTTAGCCAAATCATTATCATGCGTCACAATAATCAGCGTCGCCTTTTTCTTCTTATTAAATCCAAATAGCAGATCAACAATCTTCTCCCCAGTCACCGAATCCAAGTTCCCCGTCGGCTCATCTGCGAAAATCACACTCGGCTCGTTCACAATCGCCCTCGCCACACAAACCCTCTGCTTCTGCCCGCCCGAAAGATCGGCCGCCTTATTCTTCGCCTTCCTTTCCAACCCCACTTCCTTTAGCGCCGCCATGGCTTTCTGCCGTCGCTCTTTCGCAGGAACCCCCGCGATCTTCAGCGGCAAAGCCACATTCTCAAGCACCGTCTCATTTGGATTCACGAAAAACTGCTGAAAAACAAACCCAAACTTGTCTCCCCTGAGAGAATCAATCTCCCTCTTGCTCATATCCTTCGCATTCTCGCCATTCACGAGCACCTTCCCCGTCGTCGGACTATCCAGCAGCGCCAAAAGATGCATCAGCGTACTCTTCCCCGATCCACTCTTCCCGACAATCGCCAAGCTCTCACCCTGTTCTATCCCCAACGTAACCCCGCGAAGCGCCGAAAAAGCGTCCGCGCCTTTGCCATAAGTTTTCTGCAAAGTCTCAACCCTTAAAATCTCATTTCTTTCCTTCATACCTCCCAATATAACATGTTTTAGTATCATAATCAACCCACCCACCACTTACACCATATTCTCCTACCACTCATAGAATTTTCCATAGAAATATGCTAAAATAATAAAAGTATGCGAATAGTGTTGGTATACAATCAGAAAAGCTCAGGATATAGCCGAGTGTTGAAAGACATCATCGAGCCGGTTCGTGCCCGTATACATGATGAAATTATTGAATATAACATAGAACCCTCCAGCTTCGAGCAAAACGCAGAGGATCTCGGCCGAATCCTGGAAAAGAACGACCTCGTCATTGTGGCTGGCGGTGATGGAACCGCCTCGATCGCCGCCAACGCCATCCTCCAGTTCAACGTCGAGGGCGCTCGCATGGCTGTGTTCGGCTACGGCAATTTCAACGATTTCCAAAGCAACTTCGGACTAAAAAAGCGCGACCTCGGCCGAATCCTGCGCGGCAATATCCGAAGCACGACCGTCCGCCCCGCAGAAATTATCTTGGACGGAGAGTTTTGGCGATTCGCCACACTCTACTTCACGGCTGGCCTCCTGGCAAAATCCACGGAAGTTTTCGAGGAACACCAAGTCCGCGCCACAATCTCCAGGAAGAGACACCTCCCAAGACTGCTCTACAGCCTGACAAAACTAAAAATCTGGTTTTGGCGAGAATCAAGGAAGAACCGACGAGGCATCTATCAAGAAGTCAACGGACAAAAAATAACGGACTTCGGCGTCATGATCGGCAAGAAAATGGCCCGAGTTCTCCGCGCTCGTCATAACTACCTAGGAAGCTGGCAAGTCGGAGTTTTCAGCCTCAGGCTCTCCAATTTGTGGAAAGCCGGCATGTTCGTTCTCGGCGGAATACTCTTCGGTGTGCCAATCGAAGGCCATGACGAAGTGGAATGGAAAATATCATCAGGCAATGGAATTTGGCTACAAACCGAAGGCGAAGGCGCTTTCGTAGAAAATGTAAAAATCATCACCGCCAAAAAATCCGACCGCACCATTGAAATCATTATATAAACTACCTCTCGCTCGTCAAAAAGAACATCAACGCACCCGCCATCGCACCTATGACAATCGTAAACACAAGCAAAAGCACCCAATACCAAGATCCCTTATCCTTGCCACTCCCCACAGCCTTCCCTCTTTTTCCATCCAAGGCACGAGGG
>WRLZ01000081.1 GCA_009777365.1 Candidatus Saccharimonadota bacterium
TCATAGGACTCTACGAACGCCTCCTGCCTTTCGCCTCGATCTTCGGCATCGAAAAATCTTGGGGCAAAGTTCTCCAAATCTACTACATGGACACTCATTACACGCCAACCTTCTATCCTGGCTACCTCACCGGCTACGCTTGGGGAATGGCCCTCAGCTCCCTCTCAACCAATTCATTGGCTCTATCAAGCATGGAGGCAACTCGCATTGCTAAAAGTACTATGTCGCGATCATCGTCTTGGTCTTCCGGCGGTTCATCAAGGTCTGGCTTTGGTGGCGGAGGCGGCTCATTCGGCGGCGGTGGCGGAGGAGGAGGAAGATGGTAGAATACGAACTCAGTTGGTTTTGGATTGTCACGGGCAGCATAATTTTTCTCATGGGAGCTTTCATGCTCGGCTTCTATAAACCCATAGCCGACAACATGGGTATCGCCAGTTACAGCCGTCTTAGAATGTGGGGACTCATCTTCTGCGGTGTCGGCCTTCTTCTCATCCCCAATCTCCTTCCTTGGCTCATCGATTCTCTATTCGCCTTCCTCCTCGGTCGCCTCAACGTCAACTTCAACGCGTAGCTCATCCGTCATCTCAGGGCCAAGCCCTGAGATCTATAATAATCTTTGTCATTGCAAGAAAGTTCCCACATGACGCCGAATTAGCTATGACCACAGCTTCGTCTCTGCGTAATACGTCTAAACCGATACTGCGTAGCAAGAGCGTTAGCTCTCGCTACGGTCGGTATACGCAAAGACTAATTGAAACTATGTGCTTCTCTAAGACAAAGACGCGAGGCTACGGGCGAATGACGACCACCCCACGAAAACCGACGTTCGTGTTCACGCCACCGTTCGCGTTGCTAATGGACTCGACTCCAGCACCAGTGAGATTCTCTGATCTACCGCCACGGATGAACCAAGGATTGCCAGAGATGAACGAATTAGCGTTCGCCCCCGACCACCCAGAGGGTAGCGAGGGATTTTTTGACATGAACACACGAGTCCATGACGCAACTACGAAACCTAAGCGAAAAGCTTTGTTTTACTAAACGACAAAGCCTTGCGGCCTATATCTTGAGTATACATTAGAATAGCGTCTCGGACAAGGCCCTATCTGTTGTGAGCAAAGCGAAGCGCCGCAGGCCCTTTAGGAGCGAAGGAGGATTCATTCCGACTGAAGCGAATGCCGCCTACAAAAATGAAAACCTCCCACTTTCGCAGGAGATCTTCCATCTATATTTTATTTATTAGTCTATGACTTCGACACCCATCGATCGAGCTGTTCCAGCTATAATCTTCATCGCCGCTTCGACATCGTTCGCATTAAGCAGATCTTTCTTGATCTCGGCAATTTCCTTTAGTTGCGCCTTTGAAATCTTCCCAACCTTATCAACGTTTGGCTTGCCCGAACCCTTGTCAATCTTGATCCTCTCTCGAATCATATCATCAACCGGCTGCCCAAGACACTTCCAATCAAAAGTCCTATCCTCAAAAATCCGTAGGTGAACAATCACGTTCTTCCCCATGAACTCCTTGGTCGCCTCATTAAATGGATTGATAAACTCCATCATATTCAGCCCCCACTGCCCAAGTGTCGAACCAACTGGAGGCCCAGCAGTCGCGCGACCACCCGGAACCCTAAGCTTCAAATTCCCTATAACCTTTTTTGCCATATATAACCTTTCTTGCTTTTACCTGTCGGCTCTGCCGACGCCGTAGGCTCCTCAGTAGCGGGTCCGGATTCGCTTCGGACGAACGATCTGTAGCCTAAAATAGCTGTGCGTAACACCTCCATTATAACACAACATAGCGAAAAAATCAATACCTCCCCCCACCCCTGTTATCCCCGACTTTTTACCCCAAAAACAGCACATTTTTGCCCAAAACCCTTGACTTTTCACCCAAAGTGTGCTACAATAGAAGCGTAGGTTAATAAACAACAACAACCTACACGGTTACAGTCTTAAGCGAGCTATATAGGTAGCACGCGCGAACAGGAATGACACATATCAATGTATCAACACCTTGCGCGCAAGGTGGTTTTTGTTTCCCAAAAACCACCACCATCACTACCCATAATCGCCTGGTACTTTTCAAAAAAGGTTCGGACACTTTGTCCAAATATGCAACACCAAGTTATTCAACCCACCCCAATAATATAGCCGCAGGGCTTAAAACTAGGAGGTCATATTATGAAAAAGTACACAATCACGTTTGATTTCGGCAGAGGTTACGGCATAGGCTTAGGCGTTGGGCGCGACGAACGCAGCTTTGATTACATCAAGGAAAATGCGCGTCAAATCCTCAACTACCACAGCGACAACAAAGACGCTTTGGCAATAATCCAAAAAATGCCTATCGGCTCCGAAGAGCGCTTCTATCATGGCCAACACCATGAGCAAGGATTTCCCGTTAGCGAATATGTCTACATTAAACGCGTCGCCTAATCCTTAGGCGCCAAAACACACATCTCCATCCGAACCAAAAACAAATCGAACCCCTACCGCCACTGTGCGTAGGGGCTTCCTTGTTCCAAAATTATTATCAACAAACAGGTATCGTAAAAGCATTCTATCGAATCCTCTGGGTGGTCGGGGGCACAAGCTCGTTCTGTCATTGCGACTTTTAGTGCTTCCGACGGCCCTTGGTTTTTTAGGGGCGGCAGTTCGCTAAGCCTTACTAATGGAGGAATTGAGGCTATTGCAGTTTCGGCTGGCCAAGTACATTCTAGGCACGGTTTTCGTGGGGTTATACATGTTATATAACATTACTCCCCACGAAAACCGATTGTGCCAGAAGCGTCGCCAGCCGTGCTAGTGACGGACTCGACTCTAGCAGAAGTGGTATTGGTCGAGAGGCCGCCACGAATGAACCATGGAGAGCCGGAAACGATAGACCAAGCACTCGCCCCCGACCACCCAGAGGATTCGAAGGGGCTATGTCTTAGAAAAGTATACAGGGCCCTTTAGGAGCGATACTAAAATCACACTTCTAGTATTGCATTCTATGACTATTAAACTACCTACTCCTAAAATGCACATACACCGCCGA
>WRLZ01000082.1 GCA_009777365.1 Candidatus Saccharimonadota bacterium
AGTGCGGATGAGTATTCCATGGTGTCTGTGCCGTGGGTGATGAGGAAGCCGGCAAAATGCTTTTTCAGATTTTCGCTCATTTTTGCCCAGACAACTGAGGTCAGGAGTGCAATGTCGGCTATGACATCGGGGGGCATGACGGAGCTGTCAATCATCTTGGCGAGCTGGATGGAAACTACTTCGTATCTATCCTGGCTTGGGCCGGGCAAGGTTTTCAGTAGTTGCTCTGAGTCCAGACGAGGGACAAGTTCTCCGTTTTCTTTTACCATGGCGATAGTTCCGCCGGTTCCGATTACGGCTATTATCTTTTTCGCCGAGCCTATATCCTTGTTTGCTTGGTTATGGGCTTTGTGTTCGAGCGAGAGGTGGAAGCCGTGGACTTCTTGGGGGTCGAAAAACTTTAGGTTCAAGACGTCAAACGGGTCCTCGAAGAGTACGCCGGGGTTGGTTGCCAGTTCATAGGTTTTGCCTGCGTGGGGCGGCAACATGCTGGGGTTGTAGGTGGTGAAATCGAATTCCTCCACGGGTATGCCGAGTACTGTTTTTGCCATTTTAAAATCCTCCTTAAGAATTATTTAGCAACAGATTATAAAGGTTCAAATAAAGCTTTGATGTTGTTTTCCTATTCTAGGAAAACAACCCTTGCAAGGGTTGTGGTTTATCTTAAATATTATCCATCTACCCCTGGTGATAATGATGAGAGGGAAATCCTTCTCATTATGCACTTCTATTATCCCGGCTTCGCCGGCATAATAGGGCGTCGGTTCAGGAAAGAATGTAAACATTCTTTACCCTCACCTCCTTCTATTATAGCACACTTTGGGTGAAAAGTCAAGAGCGACTACTTTTTGGGCTTGTGATTTTTGCTGTCTAAGGAGGCGAGCTGTTTGTAAATTATTTGTTGTCCTTCTATAAGTTTGTTTATTGTATCTCGTTCTTTGGTGTCAGCTTGCGCCGATTTTGTAGCTATTTTTTCTAGGTCGCGCATGTCGCTAAGGGTTTCGCGCAATTGTTTTTCTGTTGTGTAGGTGTCGATTTGGCCAAAGACTGCCATTACAAGGCCGATTGTTCCGAGTGAGAAGGCGATGATCTGGAAGGTTGAATCAAGCGGGTCGATATTTTCGTTGATAACTACAAGTATGATACCGATAATGGTAACGACTACGAGTAGGCCAGTGATGATTCGTGTGACGATTCGGATTCTTTTGATGCCTTTCATATATGTCTATTGTATCATGGGTTTTTATTATGTGGAGGTTCTTGGTGGTTGACTTTTGGGTGAAAGTATGACATAATTGGGGGGTTATGTGTCATAGGAAAAAGAAAAAGAGAGTAATTTTAGGAATGAGTGGTGGGGTGGATTCGTCGGTGGCGGCGCTTTTACTACTGGAAAAGGGGTACGAGGTGCGTGGGGTGTATATGAGGAATTGGTCGCGCGATTTGCCGAGCATGAAGTGTCCTTGGGCGAGAGATTTGGCAGATGCGAAACGGGTGGCGACCAGATTGGGGATACCGTTTGAGGTGTGGGATTTTGAGAAAGAGTACTATCAATCTGTAATTGAGCCGATGTTGGAAGCTTATAGAAATGGGGAGACGCCGAATCCAGATGTGCTGTGCAACCAGACGATTAAGTTCGACCTGTTTGCCAGGCGGGCTTTAGAGGCTGGGGCGGATTATATTGCGACTGGACACTACGCGAGGGTTTCTCCAGATGGTGAATTACTGATGGCGAAAGACGAGAATAAGGATCAGACATATTTTCTATACAGGGTGTCATCTGAGGCGCTTAAAAAGACAATATTCCCTTTGGGGGAAATGATGAAAACAGAGGTGAAAGAGATTGCGGCCTCTGAGAGGTTGGATGTGATAAACAAGAAGGAGTCGATGGGGGTTTGCTTCGTGGGGGAGGCGAATATTAAGGAGTTTTTGCAGGAGTATTTGCCGGCGGAGGTGTTCAAATCTGGGCGGTTTATAGATATGGAAACTGGGGAGACTTTGGGGTATAACGAGGGGGCGATATTTTATACTATTGGGCAGAGGCATGGGTTGTATATTGCGAGCGACCTGCCCTATTATGTGGCTAGGAAAGATTTGTCATCTGGTGATGTGTGGGTGACAAAAAATTTGAACAATTCTGCTCTCTGGGCAAAGAGCTTAAGTTTAAAAAATGTACATAGTATTTGTGGCTCTGGCGGTGCTTCTGGCGGGAAGATTTTGGCTGGTAAATATTTTATAAGGACGAGGCATCAGGCGGCGCTACTACAGGCAGAGTGGGATGGGTCTTCGCAGGTTGAGTTTGAGGAGGAGCAGAAGGTGGTGAGCCCTGGGCAGTCGGTTGTTTTCTATGATGAAAAGCAGGAGAAATGTTTAGGGGGAGGGATTTGTTTGGAGGGAGGAAAATGATAAATTTGGACAATGCCGCGGGGACAAGGGTGCTGCCGGGGAGTTGGGAGGCGATGGAGCCGTATATGACTGGGGATAAGTACTTGAACCCGTCGGCGCCGTATTTGCAGGCTGAGGAGGTGCGAAGGGATTATGAGGGAGCCAAGGATCGGTTGGCTCGGGCTGTTGGGGCTAGGGGAGAAAATTTGATTATTACTAGTGGTGCGACGGAGGCGAATAATTTGGCCTTCACCGCGATAAGTTATTTAACAGATGGAGAAGTGTTGATTTCACCATTTGAGCACCCGTCGATTCGGAATATTCCTGTAAAGAATAAAAAAATTATCAATGTAAGCAAGAGGAAGGGTGTGGTTGATCTTAAAGATTTAGGCAGTCGGATTACAGCGAAGACTGTGCTAATTTCTGTGAGTCTTGTGGCGAGTGATATTGGAACGATACAGCCGATTAGCGAGATAGCGCAGATTGTGCGGAAAGAGCGGCAGAGGCGGCTGATGGATGATAATAAGACGCCGATTTGGCTCCATGTGGATGCTTCGCAGGGGTTTTCTGTGTATGAGGTGAATGTGGGACGGCTTAGAGCGGATATGTTGACGTTGAACTCTGGTAAGATGCACGGGCCGAAGGGG
>WRLZ01000083.1 GCA_009777365.1 Candidatus Saccharimonadota bacterium
TAGAAACTGCTTGATTTGATTCTTCAAATTAAACCCACGGTGGTCAGACGCCAAGATTACTCTCATAGTTAAACCATCGCTCCTACTTTTTCTGTAATCTCGACCAATCGGCTTGAGTATCCCCACTCGTTGTCATACCAAGACACAACCTTAATCATATTCCCGCCAACCACATCAGTAAGCTGCATATCAACAGTACATGAATAGCTATTGCCACGGAAATCTGAGCTTACTAGAGGCTCATCAGTAGCAGACAAAATCCCTGCAAATCGTGCTTCCGTCGCAGCAGTCTTGAACGCATGGTTGATCTCTTCAATATTCGTATCTTTCTTTACCAAGATCACGAAATCCGCCAACGAAACAACCGGCACAGGAACACGAACCGAAAGCCCCGCGAATTTACCCTTTACAGCTGGCAAAGCCAAAGCTGCCGCCTTTGAGGCTCCAGTAGTCGTCGGAACAATGTTTTCTGCCGCCGCACGCGCTTCTCGAAGATCCTTAGCTGGCGCATCAAGCAACCTCTGCGAAGCCGTATAGGCATGAACAGTCGTCATCATCGCCTTCTCGATCCCAAAATTCTCCTCGATCACCGCCATAACAGGTGTAATACAGTTCGTCGTACATGAAGCATTGGAGATAATATCGTCCTCCGCACTCAGTGCTTCCTCATTCACCCCAAGAACAATCGTCCTAGCCCCCTCATCTTTAGCAGGAGCCGAAATGACAATCTTCTTTGCACCAGCCGCAATATGCTTCTTCGCATCCTCAGTCTTCGTGAATAATCCAGTACACTCTACGACAACATCAACCCCGAGCTCGCCCCAAGGCAAATTCTCTGGGTCCTTCTCCGCCAATACCTTATACCTTTTTCCGTCAACAATCAGCTCATCGCCCTCGGCACGAACTTCTTGATCATAAACTCCATACGTCGAATCATACTTCAAAAGATACGCCAAAGTCGGAGCGTCCGTCAAATCGTTGATCGCCACAATTTCCATATCAGATCGTGCTAATGCTATCTTAAAGAAATTGCGCCCAATCCGCCCAAAGCCATTAATTGCAATCTTAGCCATCATATACCTCCTCTTTTCCCTAATTCTACACCAATTTCAATTGAATTGCAAGAGGATTGCGTGATCATTTTTGTCGAAAATAGCAAACTACCTACTCTGAGCATGTCAGCAAACCATGACGATGGTTGCTGTCAGGATAGGCGGAGTCCCAATGACGATTGGGACGACCCTTTCCGTATGCTAAGATAGGTAGTTTGTATTTTCTTGCAAAGAGCTTTGCTTAATCTAAGCCTTACTCTTCCACCTCTCAATCGACTCAGCAATCACCTTCTTCGCCTCTTTCACCCCAAAGAACCCCTCGACTTTCGTCATCCCAGGCTTCTTTAGATCCTTATAGTGATTAAAATGATATTCAATTTGCATCATCAATTTCTCCGGCAAATCATTAAGGTCTTTGTAAATATCTCCCACATTCCTATCGTCCAAGACTACCGCAATAATCTTATCATCCACTTCACCATCATCTACAAATTTCATTACGCCAAGAATCTTCGCCTCAGCCAAAACCCCCATCGGTAGCGGCGACGGCGCAATCAAGAGCACGTCTAGCTCGTCTCCATCTTCATCCAGCGTCTGCGGAATAAATCCATAATTCGTCGGCTTGGCAAAAATCATCGGCTCAGTCCTATCCAAAATAAAGATCCCGCGCTTCCTATCCCACTCCACCTTCTGGTTGCTCCCCTC
Organism: Candidatus Saccharimonadota bacterium; assembly: GCA_009777365.1. GTDB lineage: Bacteria > Patescibacteriota > Saccharimonadia > Saccharimonadales > Saccharimonadaceae > WRLZ01. The sequence goes on from WRLZ01000083.1 coordinate 1,758, forward strand.
GGGAATCTCCACCACCACATTGATCACACCGTTCTGGTAATCCCCAAAGTCGCAAACCTTGTTGAAATCCGCCATGAATCCTCCTTAATCTTTCTTATCTTGAGACTTAATTGTAACACAACGCAATAAACAAAACAACTTGATTTTCGGGTTGTGTTATGTTATAATACCATTAGCGGGGGGGCGGAGCAGCGTGAATCACGCAGGCTCTAGCCCCTCTTAGCTTTGTTTAGGGGAATTATGAGAAAATATAAAGTTATTATGGACAGTAGCATTAAACCTGCGCCTCAAGATTTTGAAATATCAGCAGCACAGATTCTGGCTAACTATTTTAAGGGTAATGCAAAGATGATTCCGAGAACTAGTATGAAAACACCGGACGTGGAAATTTGTGGTATAGAATGGGAAATAAAAAGCCCAACCGGTCATGGTAAACGAAACATACAGCACCAAATCGCAAATGCGTGTAAACAATCGCGGAATATCGTGATAGATGCAAGAAGATCAAAGAGGTATGGGGATAACCTTATGCGGGAATTACAAAACATATACAAAACTTCCAAACGCATAAAACGATTGCTTCTCGTAACCAAATCTGGCAAAGTCATCGAGTTTAAGAAATAACCCTACCCCACAAACACCATCCTCCGGCAATCTCAACGCCAGAACTTTATCGCCCGACGCAACGAGCGGAATGAGAATACTTTTCCTCTTTTCCGACGCAAGGAGTTGCAATGCCGACGAAGCCAGGGTAAAGTTTCCTGCTTGGCTTCATACCATTCCTTCCCTATATTATGTTTCTCATGGTGTTATTAACACTACTGCACGAAAACTATTGCCGCCATAAGCCAGCCCTGACTCGCTATAAATACTCTCGACTCCGGCACCAGCTAAATTAGGCGAATAACCACCCCTGCGAAACCACGGATGAGTGGCTCTGGTAGATCCAGCCAAAGCTCCTGACCAACCAGCCGCTTCGAAAACAGCCTGCCCCAAACCTAGCTTGCCTCCATAAATACGCCAATAAACATTATCTATTAAGACTGTTGACCCGAGGCCAAATAAACCGTTGGTAATATCGGTTAAGGTATTCGTTAGGGGCGGGTTAGGGTAAGAATCAAAGAATGGAGAAAAAAAAATCGCGTCAACCCCGAACATATCAGGAAAAATTGTAAAAACGGCACCACAGCCCCTTGGCGTATAAGCGTTTAACGCAGAAACCATAC
>WRLZ01000084.1 GCA_009777365.1 Candidatus Saccharimonadota bacterium
TAACCCAGTTCCTGCTAGTATCGTAACGCAGTCTGGACAGTCAATTACAAATGCTGCGCCGCATAATGACATAATCTTCAACGGTGGTGCGCCAGCGCCTTTCTGGTCGGGTTCTCCAAATCAGGGTATTGCACTTGGGGGCCTAACACCGCTTCCGGTTTTGTGTAATGCTAATTATGGTGGCAATGGCGGGTATGCTTGTGCGGTAAAGATCACCCTTCCCGTGCCTATTCCGGCGAATGACACTAGTGCGTTGATGCGGCTTACGGCTTATTATAATCCTAACGTTACATCTGTGTCTATCATAGGGATGAACAATAATGCGAACAACATGTGTAGTGGTAGAAATACTGGGGATAGAGCATGCTTTAACGCAGTTCAGCCAGAGGTTGATTCGACAGGGCGAGCAAGCAATTTGTTCCGACGTGTGGTAACGAGGGTTGATTTGACGGATTCATTTTTCCCGTACCCTGAGTGGGCTCTCGAGCTTCGTGATGGAAGCGCAAATCTTTGCAAGAACTTCTTGGTGTGGCCTGGAGGGTCGACATCTACTGATCCGTCCTGTCATTAACGCATGATGAAATGGCTGGATAGTGGAGCCTGGGCACGGATTTCAAGGATGGGGATGACGGCGCTGGGGAAATTGCAATAGTTCTTGCTGAAAATATTGATTTTGGGTAGTGTTTAGTGTATACTAGAGATGTTAAGAGTGGGCGGAAAGGTGATGATGGAAAGTGATAAACAGGAGACTGTGGGGGTGGTCGAGAAGAAGGCGGAATCCGGGGCGGATTTGTTTCTTTGGGCGAACCAGATGGAGCCGCTTAAGGGCGAGGTGAAGCTGGAATTATTTTTGTTCAATAAAAATTATACGCCGTACAAGGTGAAGATGGCGGAGGCGATTTTGGAGCAGGCGAGGGTGATGTTCGTGGCGCAGATGGTGAACTTTGTGAACTCTGAGGTCGAGAAAGGGCTGAAGGTTCGAGAGCTTGGAACGAACGTCGGGGAGGACGAGGTGGTGTCCTGCGTAGAGCTCAAGAAAGTTGGACGGCTGGAGACGTTGATCCATGTGATTGAAAAGGAGTATGCCGAGATCGAGTTTTTCAAGGAGGCGGATCATGATTTTCGCAGAATTAAAGGGATCATTGCGAGGTGCGAGGTTGGGGACAAGAAGTTCTTTGTGGCTAAGCAGATTCAGCCGACAGCGGCGCTGAGGAGTGTGGCGAGTTGGGAGCTCAAGGGGCAGACCTTTGAGCCGTTTAGGGCGGATCTTGGGATAAAGATACCGGATGATGAGCAGGTGCTTGTGGTGGAAGACACGGTTTTCGTGTTTAACCAAGGGAAATTCGAGAGGTTGTTCCAGTTTGATGCGAAAACGGAAGCCTTGGCCGAGGAAAAAATTGCCGAGATCATGCAGAGTTATAGTTTGGCGTTCCCGGAGGGGGTGAGCCTGGCGTCGCTTCTTCAGGGCAAGAAGCCGCTGATCAAGAAGCTCTCGAATTTGGAGATTGGTGAGATGAGCCAGGATAAGGTTATTGAATATGCTGACGAGATGCAGCTTGAGCTGATGACTGATGACAACGGGGCTGTGATTATTATGGACGATGCGGATTTAACGGGTTTCGTGAACCTGCTGAGCGAGGATTATTTTATATCGAGTGCGAGCGGGAAAAGGTACGAAGTTAAGTCGAAGAAGTTAATGCGGGAGCCGGAAGGCGGCGAACCGCCAAGAGGGTAGAGGATATAATGTCTCAAATTGTAAAAGAACTAACGAGTGTGGACCTAAGAGAGTTGGATCGTTATAAAATAGCGGAGAGGATCGCTGGCGTCTTGGGGGACCATGGTTATGAGGTGGTGGAAGTGGATACGGCGAGGCCATGGGGGCAGTTCTTTAGGATTAGGAATGACCAGGCGCGGAAGTTTATGGAGGACTTTTTCCAGGGGTTGGAACTTACGAGTCGCGGGTTTGATCGGACGCCGAAGATTTTGTTGCATTATCCGATGCAGAGGAATAGTTGGCAATACCACGATAGGCGGAAGGAGTTTTGGAAGTTTCTCACGGATGGGTTTTATTATAAGAACATGGGGGATGAGCAACCTGGGGAGCCGATGGAGGCGAAGTCGGGGGAGATTGTGACGTTTGAGCCGCAGGAACGACATAGGTTGTCCGGGCATTTTTTGGCGCCGACGTTGGTGGCGGAAATCTGGGAGCATATTGCCGAAGTGCCGAGTGATGAGGATGATATTATTAGGCTTTTGGATGACTATAAGCTAATTGGAAGAGAGGTCGGGAAATGATTATTGTTATCTTGGCGGGGGGAGTTGGGACGAGGCTTTGGCCGCTTTCGACGCCGGACCAGCCGAAGTATTTGCTTAGGTTGATTGGCGATAAGACGATGATCCAGAGAGTGCTAGCACGTGCGGAGAAATTGACAAGCGCGGATAAGATTTTTGTGGTGACGGATCGTAAGAACAAGCCGAAGGTCGAAGAGCAACTGCCGGAACTTAGCCCAGACCACATATTGGCGATTCCGGCGGATCGTGGAACGGCGACGAGTATTGTGATGGCGCTTGATGCTCTCAATCGGAAGTTTGAGGATAAGGATGAGACGATTGCCTTTATCCATGCCGATCATGCGATAAAAGATACGGAAGGGTTTGTGAAATCTTTCCGAACGGCAGACAAAATAACGCGAGAGTATAATGCGATAACATTGGTGGGGATTTATCCGAGTTATCCGGCGACGATTTTTGGGTATATTGAAAAAGGCAAGCCTGAGGGCGAGGCTTTTGAGGTATTGAGCTTCAAGGAGAAGCCGGATTTTGCGACGGCGGAAGGGTATGTACAGTCGGGGCGGTATGTTTGGAACGCGGGGTATTTCATTGGATCGATAAAGACGTTTCTTAGGACAATTGGGGAGGATGCGCCGATT
>WRLZ01000085.1 GCA_009777365.1 Candidatus Saccharimonadota bacterium
CTATTGATAATCCGACGAAGCGAATGATGAAAATGTTTTACATTTTCATCTGAGCAAGGAGAGATTAAGAACACTTTCCGTAAGGAAAGGGTTGACTTTTCACCCAAAGTATGCTATAATAGAAGAAGGTGAGGGTAAAGAATGTTTACATTCTTTCCTGAACCGACGCCCTATTATGCCGGCGAAGCCGGGATAATACATATGATATAATGGGCAGAATTACTCTTAGCCATCATATCTACCCCTAGGGGTGCTTTATTTCTCAGAAATAAAGCAGTAGCAACTTAATAACTATTCAATTCCACCCAGTCATCAACAAATTTCTATATAACATCCAGTAAAGCAGGATGGGGAGCGCCAGCTCTTTGCAAAAAATAAGGAGGATTTTGTTATGATAAGAAGAAGAATCGCTGTGCTACTTGTAGTAGCAACCGCAATCCTGGCCCTTTTGTCGGCCTGCAACCGCGGGTCCAATCAAGAGGCGGCCGAACCCCAAAACGTCGATACCGTGGCTACTAGCTCGGAAGGCGTAATTACTCTGTCCGCAGAAACACAAGAAGAAACCGAAGAAGCAACAATCCCCGACGGCCAATACGAACTACAGAATTTTATGGTTCGGCATTTTACAGTCGGTGATGAGCACATTGAAATCGACATGCGCGAGCCCGGGAATCCATTCCTGTCTGGACTTGTCGCTTCCGACATCGCAGTCAGAGAATCCCAGCGTAATTTCTTGGACGTTAGCCCTGATGCCGTCGTAATGTTCGGCGACCATCGCCTTGAAAAAGGCACATGGATTCATACGCCTGTAGACCTGCTGATTTCCGTAACCAACGGGAACATTATGGTAGAAGAAGTGCGTATGTCAGGAACAGATATTCCTGGAGTGAGGCTCGAAGTCCTCCCGGGCTACTACAGCTACGGATATAGCATCGACGGCGGCGTTACTTATGATGCCGATTATTTTACCCATGTAGAACATGGAGGAGGTTATACCAACTACGTCGAGTATGTAAATGTAAAACCTGCCGACGAATCCACAATTCGCCTTCTCGATGAGCATTATCCCAATTGGCGCAACTGGGAGCTTAACCGCGGGCATAGTTCCGACTGCGACTCTCAGGACGATCGCACCAATTGCGATTGCAACCGCTACCTTTGGCTCAATCTCCCAAGCATTGAAATCCTAAGAGAGATAGAAGTCGGCGACATCCTCGAGCTCCCCCTCATCTCGGCAAGGACCACAAGTATAATCTTTGGTCCTCCTGCCGTCGGCTCCCTCTCCCCATTATCTAGCATAACCATAGTCAAAAACCCACATCAATAATTGAATAGTAAAACGAAAAGCCCTTCGATGAAAATTGAAGGGCTCTTTCCATACTCAAACCACCCCACGAAAACCGTTCGACGCAACAGTGCCGCCAGTACTGCGATCCAGGGACTCGACTCCAGCAGCAGTGGTACTGGTCGAGACGCCACCACGACGCAACCACGGACTACCAGAGCCAAACGAATTGGCATGTGCCCCCGACCACCCAGAGGATAGAGAAGATAGTTTGTACGATACTAAGTCTAAGACAAGTCCATGTATCGAATCCTCTGGGTGGTCGGGGAGCGGCTCTAACTCTGTTGCCACCACTACTGCATGGCCTCACCGAGGAGGTGCCGCTACCACCATTCCCGGCATCAATGGCCCTGGTGTAACTACTACTAACGGCACCGGTGGCAATGGCGGCACTAATGCTGGCGTCGGTTTTCGTGGGGAAACCACCCAATATTCCCATAAAACTACCACACCCCCCACCACTGTTATCCCACACAAAAACCCTCCAAAACACCCCAAAATATGCCAAAACCCTTGACTTTTTATACAAAGTGTGCTATAATAGCCACAATATAATGGGAAAAATTTCCTATTGTATATAGAAATCGGCGTAAGCCGATGCCGAAGGCTCTTTAGGAGCGAATAAAAACCACGCTTTTCATGAGCGGTTGCAGCCTATAAAAAAGGGAGGCTTTTTATGAATAAATGTTCACGTATGACTAGCAAAATATCGGCGCCTTTGTGCCGAAGCCTAGGCTCCTTCAAGAAAGGAGACAAGGTATTCTTCTTCAACCCGGAAAAATCTAAAGCAACTGTAGTCGACTGCTATTCCGAGTACAACAAATTTTTCGCCTGCTCCGGGATTAACCTAGTAAAATTGAAATTGGAAAGCGGCAGGAAAATTGTCGTTCCACTCGGCAGCCCAAAGATTATATTGACCAGCGACCTAGAAAAACTCCAGTCGGACAATAGCCTGGTAGAAAAATGGCTAAAATACAGCTACCTCTATTCCTGGGGAGGCGAAGCACGCGAAGATTATCGCGTTCTCCGCGAACAGCTCTTGGCCCAATAAACTTTAACGATAAACACATGATAAAACCCGTAGCGCGTCTGCGGGTTTTATTTGAGAATTAACTTCTCTTCCCCAACCGTCACAGTCTTCGCTTCCTGTAGCTCCCCACTCGCCAGCTTATCAATAATGAAATCATTGATTTTTTCATACACCAATCGCCGCAAATGCCTCGCCCCACCGCTCATATCCTGCGCTTCTGCGCTCAGCCATAGCGCGACTTTTGGCGAGAAGTTCACCGCAATCTTCTGCTTTCGCAGACTACTCGAAAGGTCGGCAAGCAGTTTCTTTATGATCTTGTCGCGCGTCTCCTCGGTCAACGGGTCGAACAGCACAATATCATCAAACCGATTGATGAGCTCTTGCCTCATAATCTTTTTCAGCGACTTTCTCGCGTCCGCCTCTAGAACATTCTTCGAGACGGCCACGCCCGCTGAAGTGCCCGACTCAAACCCGAACTCACCCTTTTTGTAAACCTTATCGCTCCCC
>WRLZ01000086.1 GCA_009777365.1 Candidatus Saccharimonadota bacterium
AATTGATTTCAGCACGTACGTCTTGATCGCGGCTTCCGTTTTCTTTGCGCCAAGCGGCGGCGATGGCGGCTTCGATGGCCCCGATGACTGCCTCTTCGGGCAGGTCCTTTTCTGATGCAAGAACTTTTACCAGCTCTAGCATTTGCTTTATATCTAATGATTCCATAGTTCACACTCTCCTTTTATTCTGCTGCAGGATTGCTCGGCCTAAATGTGGTTCAGACTTCGCTTCTCCTGAGCCTGCGGCGCGTTCGCTTCGCTCACGTACCTATATTCTAACTAAAAATCTGGCCTATGTCAAGCCAGATTCAAACTCTTCCCACGTTTAGATTGTAGCATATGTTGCGTACAATTGCAAGAGCTCCGAGGGGTTGGGGGATTGAGGCTGGGGGCTGGGGGGCTGGGGTTGGGAGTTAAGCCCCCACGCGATCGCGTTTTATCTTTCGGGCGGCATTGGCCTCAGTGTAGGCAATGATTTTCTCGGCTACATTGGCGCCTGTAATCTTCTCGATGCCAAAACCCGGCGAGGCGTTTACTTCGAGAACAAGCGGGCCGCGGTTGCTACGCATGAGGTCGACACCAGATACATTGAGCCCCATGGCTCTGGAGGCGCTGATAGCGACTCTTTCTTCTTCGGGGGTTAATTCAACTGGCATGCCTTCGCCGCCCTTGTGGAGATTGCTGCGAAATTCGTCGTCAAGACTTTGGCGCTTCATGCTGGCAACCACCTCTGAGCCGACCACGAAGGCGCGGATGTCGGTTCCGGCGGATTCTTCGATAAACTCTTGGACGAGAACGCTGGTGCCGTCTTCGTTGGTGATGTAGAAGGCTTGCAGGGCGGATTTGGCGGTTTTGCGAGATTCGGCGAGGACGACGCCGTTGCCGTGCGTGCCGTAAGCCAATTTGATAATGACAGGGAGCCCGATTTCGTCAATGAGCCCATCTATATCAGCTGTATCACGGGAGAAGACAGTCTTGGGGGTGGGGACGCCAGAGCGAACCATGATTTGGGCGGCGCGGATTTTGTCGCGAGCGCGGGATATGGCGATTGAGCTTGAAACAGTATAGAGGCCTTGCATTTCCATCTGGCGGAGAATGGCCGTGCCGTATTTGGTCATACTGTTGGCAATACGAGGAATGATGGCGTCAAAGCGCCCAAGTGATTTGCCTTTGTACATGACAACTGGCCGATTTTCGGTTACGGAAGCGTAACAGTTTTTATATTTGATGACTTCTACATCATGGCCTTTTTTCTCGGCTTCTTCCACCAAGCGCTTGGTGGAATAGTTTGCAGTACCATTGCTTAAAATTGCTATTCTCATTTTTCTCTCCTTTGGTTATAAAATGATTTTTTGCCTTGTAAACCCTGCGAGCAAGGTTTTGCTCGTTTTGTTGAAAATTATGACGTTACTCTCCTATCTTTTTATACTTCTGGTGAAATTCATAGGGATTTTTGGCCAGTTCATCGTTTAGGCTGGTTTCGTTTGATGTTTTCTTGTCGTGCTTCGGGTGCTTCATGGCGGCCTGCGAGACATCAACAACAAAACGGCCGGAGATGGTTTGGTTGCCGATTAGGATAGGGAAGTTATTGCGAGAGCGGTCGGACAAATTGAACGGAGTGTCTATGGTCTGGCCCTTGAGTCTGATTTTCAGGTTGGTTTGGTAGCGTATTTGCTCCAAGCCAGTCGAGTTTCGGACTATTGCGACACGATAATCGCGGCGCTTGATGATTTTGCCAGTATAGAATGGCGATCCTTCACCAAACAGGACGAATCGAAGCTCGCCGTCTTCGGTCATAGTGATTTTCGACGCCCAGACTGATGAAGCTTTGGCGCCCGTGTCGATTTTGGCCGGTACCGATTTGTACGGTAGGGTCAAAAAATCCACATACTCTAATTCTCCTAAAACTATCTTTTGTTTCTCGGTCATAATCAATAATTCTCTTGCCTTCTTGTACATTTTATCACAAGATGCTAGAATTAGCAAAGAATGAGTACGAAACCAATTATTACAATATACTATGGCACTACTGGCGACGGAGAGGCGCCAAGGTTTGATGGCGAATACTATACTTTGGCCTATGATGATCTTATGGCGAGGATTATTAAAAATGGCGGGCAGCCTGTGGTTACTTATAAAGCCAGAAAAACCTACGTCGGCAAAGGAGTTTTTCGTGAAGGGTTTTTCGCCAGGCTGGAGGGAGATAAGGTTTTATATGACAAAATCACCGAGCCGTTTGGGGTTGATGTGCTTTATGATAAAAACCGATTTCCCGCTAGCGACCTTAGGAAGATAAACCCAGATGGGATTAAGAAGATTTGCAATAATAAATATCTGTCATACCTAATGACGCCGGACTTTCATAAGCCGAGCTTTTTGATTAACAATGAGGAGGAGATGGAGGCTTTTGCCATGAGCCATGCTGGGGAGAGGGTGGCGCTAAAGGAACTGGACGCATATGGTGGGGAGAAGGTCTTTGTCGGTGGTTTGTCGGATTATATGGAGGGAGAGGAGAGGTTGTCTTTTCCGATTTTGGCGCAGGAGTTTATTGATACTTCAGCTGGGACGCCAGATGGGTTGGCAAGCGGGTATCATGATGTTAGGGTATGTATGTTCAATGGCGAGCTGGTTGGCGGGCTTCTGCGTATGCCGAGCGGCGAATCGTTGAAGTCGAACTTGAGCTTTGGCGGGAGTGCGCGAGAGCTTTATAATCGCGAAGTCCCGGAGGTTTTGGTGGAAAAAACTGCCGTCATAGACAAGCGATTCGGGGAGGCGGGGTGTAGGCTTTTTAGCGCAGATTGGGGGTTTGATAAGTCGACTGGCGAATGGAAGCTTTTTGAGATAAATA
>WRLZ01000087.1 GCA_009777365.1 Candidatus Saccharimonadota bacterium
TCCGCAACAATCTCGTCAATCTCTCCCGCAATCTCCCTCTGCCGAAGAAAAATCTCACCAAGCTCCCTACGTACCTTCCCATAATCCGCATCCTTCTCCATCACCCTGCGAACCCTATTCCGCAAATACCTATCATCCGCATTCGTCGAATCCTCCCGCCATCCCAAATTATTGACACGCGCATATTCCAAAACTTCCTTCTTCCCCCATTTTCCAAATTCAATAAAAAACCTCCTTACGGAAGCATCCCCCAAAACCGCCAACCCTCTCCATCCCGTTCCGCGAATCAAATTGATCGCCACCGTCTCCAAAGCGTCGTCATAATGATGCGCCGTCCAAAGCTCTCCGCCCAAGCTTTTTAGAAACCCATACCTCGCTTTCCGCGCTTTCTCTTCGCTCACACCCTTGCCAAGCTTCCCCTCTGCAAAAACAAACTTTAATCCATGTCGCTCAGCCAACCCCCGCACAAACTCCAAATCCTGCGAAGAATCCTCCCGAATCCCATGATCAAAATGCGCCACCATAATTTCACGCCCGCCAAAAACCTCGTACCGCATCGCATAATCAAGCATCACGACCGAACCCCCCCCGCCACTAACCGCTAAAATTACCGTTTTGGAGCCAGGATTCATTTCCAACCCCAAAACACAGCCAAGCCTTTCTTCATTAACTTTCTTTGCCAAAGAAAGTTAGGCCAGCGACTTGCTTTTTCACTCATAATTTATTATACTTATCTTAACATGCTAGACTATAATTTGCAAATCAAAGGCGCGCCAATCCTCAGTCTACACTCCGGCTCGCCCATCGGAACCGTCGTAAAACCAATCATGGTTCCCGGCCTCCTGCAAATCGCCGGCCTCTTCGTCAGCTCCCCCCTCTTAAACAAAAAGGAATCCTACATCCTCCAATCCAACGCCATCCGCGAACTCAGCCGCCACGGCATCGTCATCAATTCTATCGACGACGTTTCCCCGGCCGACGACCTCCTCCGCTTCAAGGAGCTGATAGAAATAAACTTCGATCTTCTCGAATGTCGCGTCAAAACCAAATCCGGCACTCGCCTCGGCTCCGTCACAAACTACATCCTCGACGGACTTCTCATGGTCCGCCAAATTGTCGTAAAGCCGTCCATGCTAAAGTCCCTTAGCACAACGCCATTATTCATTCCCCGCACCGCCATCCTCGAAATCAAGGACCGCGACATCATCGTCGCCGACACCACAAAGCAAATAGCCATGACCAAACTCCCCGCCAAGCTCGACCCAGATTTCGTCAATCCCTTCGCCGGCAAATCCAAGCCCCGCGAAGCCTAACTCATAATATGGCTGATATTAAAACCTGCTCTGATGCGCGATTCCCTGCTCGTCAAGCACTTCCCGAATAGTGTCAAACCTAAACCCCTGCCGGAACAAATACTCCGTCAACTTTCTCCTGTCTCCCATATATTTTCTGCCTTTTTTCGCAAGAACTTTTATGAGCTCCTCTTTCTCATCCCTCTCTCCGCCCTCGCCAAAAACTTCGTCCAATGTCTTGGCAATCAAATTCCTATCCACTCCCTTCCGCATCAATTCCAAATCCAATTTCTTCTTGGAAATTCCACTGCGGCTCTTGCGGCTCTCCGCCCAAAGCTTCGCAAACCGCGCATCGCTCACGATCTCCTTCTCCATAAGCTCTCTCAATATCCGATCGACAAACTTATCCGGCAACTCTTTTTTCTGCACCCTCCGCCGCATATAATCTCTAAGCTCCTTTATCGACCTCTCCCTCGAACAACAATACATCACCGCCACCGCCCGCATTTTCCCATATTCGCTTTCGCCCTTCAGCTCTTCTATCTTTTCGACGTCAAGCTGCAACCCTTTCCTCAGCCCCAAATCCGCTACCTGCGCCAAAGTCAACCCAAACGAAAACCTCCCATTCACATAAATACTAATCCTCGTCTTATCCTTCACCTGTTGCCTAAGATCAGTTACCACCATCATCCCGCCATCCCCGCCAAGCAGCCCCTCTTCCCCTTCCGGCCTCCGCACCGGTCTCTTCTTGATCTCCATTACTTCCATCACCATAATTTCCGCCCTCCGCCCCTATCTCATAATAAATATACCACACCTCGCCCAAGAATAGAAGCCGAAGCCTCCTCAATGAGAAACATCCCCCATAGCCGTAGGAGCCGAGCGAAAAGAAAGCATGCCCACCACTGCTACTAAAGCTTTCTTTTCCGAAGCGACGCCTAGTAATGCCCAGTTTTGCGAAGCAAATACTGGGCATTATATCATATACAGTATATCACACTTCGCCTCAAAAGTCAATAGCGTAACACCATTTTTCCTCCAATTTGTCATATCTAACAGTAGTACATGCCCATTCTCCATTTCGCCGACTCATCCACGCTTCACCACATTTTAATTATTATTATACAATATATTCCATACTTGTCAAGAAATTACGCTTAATCTTTGCCTCTAAAAATTTAATAATCATTTCCGAGTCTGGATTCATTCCAGGCCGGAAATAGCAACTATTGTTTTCTTTATTAACCCTACGAGAGGCAGGAGTTGCTATGTTTAGTGCAGATGCCCTCAGCTACATACCATACTTTGATGCCTATCCGAATCCATCTCTGACCAACAATGTCAATGACATCACCCTCGGCAATTACGGTCTCGGTTCATCTGGA
>WRLZ01000088.1 GCA_009777365.1 Candidatus Saccharimonadota bacterium
ATCCATAAACTGCAACCGATCCGAAATCTCCTTAATAATCATCTTGGCAATTTCCTTACCATTCTCGTCCAGCTTCAACGCCTCCGCATTATTCGCAAAAACCTTGATCGCCTCCGTAACCGCCATCGCGCAAATATCCATAATCCCATAATTCCCAACCCGCACCGCCAACACCGCCGGCTTCAGCCTCGCACCATTACACACCTGACACTCATGCACTCGCATAAATCTCTCAATATCCTTACGCATAAATTCACTCTCGCTCTCTTTCCACCTTCGCTCGAGATTCGGGATTACTCCCTCCCACGTCGAATTATACGTCGCGCCATCCCCCCATTTCCCATGCCCCGCCACACTCATCTGATATTTCTCATCCCCCGTTCCATAAAGGATGATATGAACAGCCTCCTCAGGCAACTCCTTAATCTTCGTCCTTAGCGAAAAATTATACTTCTCCGCCACCGCCGCCAATTTCCGCATCCACCACCCCTCTTGATTCATCCGATTGTACGGCCTGATTCCACCCTCGCTTATCGTCAGGTTCTTATTAAGTACCAGCTCAGGATCCACCTTCTGCTTCGTTCCCAGCCCCATACATTCCACGCAAGCCCCCTGCGGCGAGTTAAAAGAAAACAGCCTCGGCTCAAGCTCCGGGATTTCCTCCTCAGGGTGATTAAGACAAACATACCGCTTTGAATAAGTCTTGACTTCATTCGCATCCGGAAGCATCACCTGCACCAACCCACGCCCAATCTCCACCGCCTGCTCCACTGAATTTGTTACCCGCGCCAACATCCCCTCCGCCATAATCAACCTATCTATCACAATCTCAATCGTATGCCGCTTCTGTTTCTCGAGCTTCGGAAACTCATCAAGATCATAAATAATCCCATCCACCCTCGCCCGCTGAAACCCCTTTTCCGTAAACTCCGCCGACACATGTTGGAACTCACCTTTCTGCTCCACCGCAATCGGCGCCAATATAAACATCTTCGTTTCAACGGGAAACCTCATAATTTCTTCAACAATATTCTGCGTCGTTCGCTTCTGCACCGGCTCATGACAAATCGGACAATGCGGCACCCCAACCCGCGCATAAAGAAGACGCAAATAATCATAAATCTCCGTCACAGTCGCCACAATCGAACGCGGATTCCTCGACGCCGATTTCTGGTCAATCGAAATAGCTGGCGAAAGCCCCGTGATATTATCCACATCCGGCTTATCCATAATCCCCAAAAACTGCCTCGCATACGAACTCAGCGACTCCACATACCGCCTCTGCCCCTCCGCAAAAATCGTATCAAACGCCAGCGAACTCTTCCCGGATCCCGAGACCCCAGTAATCACCGTCAACTTCCCGCGAGGAATCTCGACATCAATATCCTTCAAGTTATGCGTACGCGCACCCTTAACCCTTATAAACCCATCATCTTCCATCTATTTTCCCTTTTTACCCCTATCTTTCGATAGTATCACACTTACCCCAAAAAGTCAATGCATAACGCCCACTTCACCAAAAATTCCCCAACTTTTCCTACTACTGTTATTTTCAATCATTTTCCCACAAAATACCCAAAATCTCTTGACATTTGACACAACTTGTGATATAATGTAAAATAGGAGATATTATTTCCCCAAAATCCTGAAACCTAACCACAATCACCCCCCCCCCAAAAAAAAGCTCTAGACGAGGGCTTTTGTTTTTACCCCCCTCCTCAGCCCAAAAAGAAACACCACCCCAAGGCAGTGTTCCTATCATTTCAAGGATACTCCTTTGATAGCCCTCCAGGGGCCACCCGGTCTTCCTTATTCTAATTCTATCACTACTTCTTTCCAAATTCAAGTATATCTCCATTTTTCTTGACTAAAATCAGCCTCTTTAATGGCTTTAATTCGCGAAACCGCCTCTGCATATAGTTTTCAAACCTTATATCGCTAACCCTACTCCTCCTCGAACTAATTATAATGTTTTTCGATTGAGGTAAAGCTCTTCTGAGCTCTCTGTCTATCGTATCAAATTTACTGCTTTTTGGACTTTTAATCTCCCAAACTTCGCCATTCATCAAAATATCAGGATTTTTGCGTTTATATCCATTTCTCTACTTGAGAAATTCAATAATCTCAGTAAACTTGTTGTCTATAAGTACATTAGCAACGTCAATCTCATGAGGTTCTGGCTTGCGACATTCTGGCACTATAATCTTTTTCACCATCTGATTCTAACACATCTGTCGTACTAGACCAAGCATAAGCGTGATGGGCTAAGTATCGGTCAATCCGTCCTACCTCATCCTCTGGGTGGTCGGGGGCACTATCTAGTTCTGTCTTTGCTACCAATTCATGGTTCGTTCGTGGCGGCCAGTCAGGTAACACCACTACTGCTGGAGTCGAGCGTATTACAAGCGGTATGGGCACTGCCCTTACGGCGAACGGTTTTCGTGGACCCCTGCGGCTAAAGCCGTGGCCCCCTGCGGCGCATGCGTGGGGAGCCATCCAAACATTCTTACTCGAAGACTCTGGCAATATGTGACGACAGATGCCAGCAGTGGTCAGGGTGAATCATCTGTAACGACAGATGATT